>JBQCJO010000215.1:0-9142 GCA_051952735.1 Rhizomicrobium sp. | reverse complement strand
GCCTGTCCTTCAACGCTGGTCGATCAGGATGACCCGGTTGATCTCTTCGTTCTGGAAGTCGATCACTTTGGGATTGCGCACGCCGAGCAGGAAGTCCACGTCGAACAGTTCGCGGGCACCGTTCTTCGCCGTCAGCCACGCCGCTGTTTCGCCGCTGGTGATATCCACGATCATCAACCCGCAACGAGGTTCTTCTCCCCGCTTGCCCAGCGATTTGCCCAACACCATGTGGCTGAAGTCCTTGTCGTCGCTGCGCGGGAGTGAAAGGCAGATGGCGGCGTAGTTGCCATGCAGGGCCAGCCCGCGCGCGAAGCCCGGGCAGAATGCGATGGGGACGAATTTGCGTTCCCGCAGGTCGACATAGCCGAAAGCCCCTTTGCCGCTTTCCAGCATCCACAGACGTCCGTTGTGGATGCGCGGCGAGTGCGGCATGGCCATGCCCGTGAGGACAAGCTCATCGGTGGCGACGTCGATCAAGACACCGCCATCCTGCATATGATCGCGCCACCCTTTGGGGGTGTTGGTGTTGCACACGGCAGTGGCATAGCGCAGCCGGTCGCCGATGAGCGCCATGCCGTTCAGATGGCAGCGGTCCTCGGGCAGAATCTCAGTGATGAAGGACGGCTTCCAGATCGGGCGGAAACTGTAGCCTTCGCTCACGGTGGCGACGCACGAGAACCCGGTGTTCACGAACAGCAGCGACTTGTTGGCCATCGTGGCCACATCGTGAGCGTCGAGATAGCCGGTTACCCAGGTCCGGTGCGGCGTATAGATCGCGTCGTGGCCTTCATAGGTGAGGCCCGGCGGCACCAGATTCTCAAAGCGGATGATCTGGTTCTTGGTGGCCAGCGCCATGGACCGCATGTTGGGGTGGACACCAACGCCCATGCAGCGCTGGAAATTGTTGCCCTCGGAAATCGTGATCGTCTCGTCGTCCAGCTTGCGGCCGACGAAAATCATCTTGCTGGAATGATAGGCCGTGAAAACGAGGCTTCCGCCAAACGAGCCCAGCCATGCGGCGAAATTGGGCGACGTCTCGATTTCCAGCGGGCCGAAACGCTCTTCCGGATCCGCCTCGGGTCCCAGGATTTGCGCATTCTGGCCCGTCGAAGAAGAAGTGTTTTCGTTCGTCAAACCGGCACTCTTTCTGGGGATGCGTGACGCGCTTGGGCCTTATCATCTCCGGGCGGGATTGCCTAGCACGGGCAGCCGCGGGCCGCTTTAACCCTGCTCGGACTGACTTTCCCCGTAGAATTCCCGAATGCTGCCCAGAAGCTCGCGGATCAGCGGGCGCTCGCCTTCCGTGACATACGGATTCCAGATGTCGATCATCAGGATGATGCGCGTCTCGTCGCTGTCGTTCCACGCTTCATGCTCGATAGAATCGTCGAACAGCCATGCCTTGCCACGCTTCAGCTTGCGGGTGTCGTTGCCGACCCGGAAATAGCAATTGTCCGGAACGATCAACGGAAGATGACCGATGAGGCGCGTGTTGGTGACGCCGGTGTGCGGCGGGATGCGCGTATGCGGCAGCAAAACCGAGAACATCACGGTCGGGGCAAAGCCCGGAATGTGGACCAGCGGCAGGCGCTCGACGAGCGCCGTCGTCTTGGGACAGCGCGCGCAATTCGCATCGATGCGCTTGCCCTGGTCCCAGAGGAAATAACCGCTCCAGCGCTCGGAGTGATTCAGCTCCTGCCACTGATTCACCGGGGTCCCCGGCTTATAGGCGACGTAGGGTCTGAAGGTTTTGATATCTTCTTCGAGTATCCGGACCAGCTCGCCCTGAATGTCGTCGGTGGCGGCTTCGAAATCGGCGAGCCACGGAAACAGGCTGTCGTCGAAAAACTGGATTGCGGGAAGCGCGGGATAGTTCAGCAGCGTTCCCTGATGCGTGTAGATCTTCTTCTCGCCAAGAACCGCGCCGACGCACTGGTCGAAACGGTCGAATTTTTCGTCCGGATTTTCCGTCTTTTGTTTGTTCAGCCGGCTGTTCAGGAAGGTGCCCAATTCCTGTGCGTTTGCGCGCACCACTTCGCGGGCATGCGCATATTGCTGGACAAGCGGTGGCGGCTGCTGCTCCGCAGGCGGCTCGATCTCCAGCGCATTCTTGAAGAACCGCGCCGCCACGCGCCGTTTGCCTATCCGCTCGAGCACCTCACCTTTGCCGAGCAGCGCGGGATAGCAATAAGGATCGGCTTCCAGCGCCTTGTCATAGGCCATGTCTTCCCCTGCCACATCGCCGATCTTTTTCATGGCGAACGCCAGGCTAAGTTGGGCAACCGCATCCTTCGGCGCCGCAGCCGAAGCGCGCCGCAGAAAGTCGACAGCCATGGCGTTGTCGCCGCGACGCAGGGCCATCTGGCCAAGATGAAGAAGAGCCTGAGGATTGTCCGGGGCGATTGCGTGAAGCTGAGACCAAAGCCGGGTGGCCTCATCCTCCCGTCCGACCATCATCGCGTTGTAGGCGCGCTGCGCTAACTCCGTGACGCGCGAGTCTTCTGCCACCACTGAACGAATTCCATCGACCCCGTCGCGACTATCTCACATTTTTGTCAGAAGTGTCGCGAAATATACCGATTGGCTCGCCCCAAAACCGAGAACTACAGAGGGTTATTTCGGGACCACGTCGAAAGCAACCGAGGTGCGGGTTTGGCCGGAGTGGAATGGCACGGTGCCGTGCCACATGTAGGACGGGAACAGGACAAGGCGGCCCACCTTGGGTTGGATGGTCCGCCGCACCGCATTCTTGATGCCGGCATCGAAATAAGGCTCGCCGAATTTCAACCAGCCTTCCTTTGCCTGTTCGTCTTTTACGGCGTCCGGCACCTCCACATAGTAAGCCGAGCTGATCCAGCCCTTGTGGTGGAAGTGGTTTCCATGAAAGCCGCAGTCCCGCAGGCGCGACGACCATGAGCCGGAATAGCCGAAATCGCGGCTCCGCCGGCGCAGAAGCGGATGGTCGGCTTCATCCTTGAGGCGCGCGATATAGGCGGCCACGGTCTCGTCGATCCGCACACGCAGCCGCTCGATCAGGTCGAGCTCCTTGCGGCCGAAGAGATTGTAGATCGTTTGCGTGCCGCCGCGGATCGACTGGTCGATCGCTTCGCGCTTGTCGCCATGGAGCGGATCGAGAAAACGATTGAGGTCGCGGTTGAAAACCTCGATGTCGCTATAGCCTTCGGGCGGCTCGATCTCGAAAACCTGGACGAAGTTTTCGTAGTCGTTGAGCGCCTCGTCGCGCGAATCTCCAAGCTGGCGCATCGCCACGCTGGAGAACGCCAGCGCCGCTTGATCGTCCGGGTTGATCTCCAGCGCCTTTCCGAGCCGCGCCAGCGCGGTCTTGGCATCGCCGGCACGCGAGAGCGTTTCGCCGAAATTACGCCAGAAGTCGCCATTGTCCGGCTCTCGCGCAACGGCGATCTCGTGTTCGCGGATCGCGGCTTCGAAGTCGCCCTTGCGGGCATGGATCAGCGCCAGGCCGTCATGCGGTTTCGCAAGATCGGGGAGGACGGTGGCCGCGATCTCGAATTGCTCCCGCGCCGCGTCGTAGTCTTCCCGCTTGAATAGGAAAAGCGCCTTTTCCGCGGGAAGGCCGCCGGCCGCCGGATAAAGCGCGAACGCTTCGTCGTAAGAGCGGAGCACTTCGTCGTCTCGGTCCAGCCGGTACAGCAAACTGTTCAGATCGCTGTGCGCTTTCATGTCGAGCGGATTGCGGGCAATGGCGCGGCGGTACGAATTCACCGCGGCGTCAAGCTCGCCGAGCCCCTGCAGCGCGTTGCCGCGATTGTAGTCCACATAGGACATCTCCGGCACTTTTGCCTGCGCGGAGTCGAACAACTTCAACGCTTCCGCGTAACGGCTCTGACGCGACAAGGTCACGCCGAGATTGTGTTCAAGCGCGGCGATCTGCCGTGGATTGGATACGCCCGCGGCGAGCGCTTGCCGCAACAAGGTTTCCGCTTCCTTGGTCTTTCCCTGATCCGCAAGCAATCCGCCCAGAGTCAGCTTGGCGATGGCGAGATTGGGTTGAATCTGAAGCGCGCGGCGAACGCTCTTTTCCGCTTCCGCCAGATGTCCCCGCTCAGCGAGGCCGGTCGCCAGATTGAGATGCGCTTCGACATAATTCGGCTTGAGCCGGATCGCCTCGCGATGTTCGGCGAGCGCTTCATCGTTGCGTCCCATCATGCGCAGAAGATTGCCGAGATTTTGATGCACATGCGGTTGAGTCGGGTCGATCGCCAGCGCTTGGCGATAAAGCGTCTCGGCCTCTTCCCAACGGTTCTGGGCGCGGCGCAAAACACCCAAAAGCTGCAAAGCGTTCGCGTCCGACGGACGGCCTTTCAGAAGCGCCGACAGCGCCGCTTCCGCTTCCAATTCCTGGTTGTTCTGAATGTGGTTCAGCGCCCTTTGCAAAAGGACCTGAACCTCACCGTCGGTCATCGCCGCCTTGACGTCTGTGTCGCTCATGGCCGGGTTCTAACATGCCCCGCGCATTGCACAAACGCGCCATTTTCCTTGGGAAAACAGCGCGTTCGGGCTCGACCGGAAGCGTTAATTCACGGGCAGATCGGTTGCCCGCAACTGCAGATCGTCGCGTTGCGAAACCGCGGCGGCCTCGATGAGAGCACGGGCCACCGGGACATTCTCGATGGCGGCCAGCCCCTGCATGGCGCGCACGCCCGCGGCCGTGCCGTCGAACGCCGAACCGAGCGCGGCAAAGAAGCCCTTGGACTGCGGATAGCGCTTGAACGCGACCGTGTCCGTTTGCGGTAGCCCTGCGAGCTTCTGTGCATCGGCAACCGCCGTCCAGAAGCCGCCCATCTGATCCACAAGGCCCCTACTCTTCGCATCGGCGCCGCTCCAGACGCGGCCTTTCGCAATCTCCTGCACCTTCGTCAGCGGAAGCTTGCGGCCTGCGGCGACCTTTTGCGTGAAGTCGGCATAGATCACATCGGCCTGGTGATTGAGATTGGCCCATTGCTCATCCGTGTAGGGCGAGATGGTGGAGCCCATCAGGGCGTTTTTGCCCACGCCGATTTCATCCGCGCTCACGCCGATGAGAGTGAGCGACTTGCCGAAAGACACCTTGCCGGTGAGCACACCGATGGAGCCGGTGATCGTGCCCGGCTCGGCCACGATCTTGTTGGCCGAGGTGGAGATGTAATAGCCACCCGATGCGGCAACAGCGCCCATGCTCACCACCACGGGCTTGCCCGCGGCCTGCGCCTTCTTCACGGCATCCAGAATCTGATCGGACGCAGACACGGAGCCGCCCGGCGAATCCACGCGCAGGACGATGGCCTTGATCTGCTTGTCCTTGGTCGCCGCACGGATCGCTTCCGCATAGTCGTCGCCGGCGATCGCAGTGCCGCCGCCGAAGCCACCGCCGCTTTTGCCGTCCACGATCTCGCCGGACGCGGTGATCAGCGCAATGCGCGCATCGGGTTGCGGCTCGTCATGCATGGCGGAAATATATTTCTTGATATTGACCGCGCGCTTGGTGCCGCCTTGGGCGAGCGCATAATTCTTGGCGTCGTCGTCATAGCCGATCTTGTCGATCAGCCCTTTGGCTTTCGCGTCTTCGGAGAATTGCGGGCTGGCGTCGAAAGCCGCCATCACGGCTTTCACGTCGAGCTTGCGGCTGGCTGCGGCACCCGAGGAGGCCGTGTTGTACCAGGACTGCAGCAGCGCGTTCATCTGCTCGCGGTCGGGCCCGGTGTAGCCCTTCTCCATGAACATATCGGCAGCGCTCTTGTAGTCCGCGCGCTTGGCGATCTGGGGGACGGCATCGATCTTGTCGAACAAGCCGCGCAGGAAGATTGCGCCGGCGCCCGCACCCGCCGTGCTGAACGGCGATTGCGGCTGCATCCAGATCTGGTTCGCGCTCGCGGCGGTGAGATAGTCACCCAGACCGGCGCTCAGAAAGCCCTGGCTATGCGCGATAACGAACTTGCCGGTGGCGCGGAACCGGTGAATCGCGGCACCGAGTTCCTGCGCTTGCGGAACGGAGATGTCGCCGGAGCCGACGCGAAGGAAAACGCCTTTCACGCGGCTGTCATGCCCCGCCTTGTCGAGCGCGAGCACCATGTCCATGACATTCAACGGCGCATCGCCGAAGCCGAAAGGTCCGCGTGAAACGGAGTCCGGCATCGGGTTGCGCAGATCGGCCGTCAGAACCATGTCGCCGGGAAGGCCATCGCCGCGGATCATGCCGATCGCGCTCAACGCGACGATCACGAGAATGAAGAACAGGATGATGCTGGCGATGCCGTTCAGCGTGCCTTTGGCCACCGAACCGATCCAGCGCAGAAAACCGGCCATGTACGAATATCCTCGACGAATGTCTTTGCGGGCGCCCGCACCCATGATTCTTTTATATGGGAGCGATGTTAAAGAACGCCAATCGCAGGATTTCGCTGCGTCAGGGGCGGCACACCGGCCCTTTCCAGCCGGGCAAAAAGCCTCATAATTTCAGGGACTTCGTGAGGGATCGCCCATGGCAATCGCGCCACAGATCGCGCCAAAAGATTTCACCTGCCTGCGCTATGCGATCCAGGACGGTGTCGCCGTGGCGACCCTCAACCGGCCGGACCGCCGCAACGCGCTGAACCCGCGCGCCTATGCCGAAGTCGAAGCCGCATTCCAGGCTGCCACCGTGGACGACGCCGTTCGTTGCCTCGTTGTGACGGGCGCCGATCCCGCCTTCTGCTCCGGCGAAGACGTGAAAGAGATGATGACGGGCGAGAAGCGCGAGCCGAGCGCAACGCCAATGAAGCCGCGTGCCACCCCGGCGGCGATGGCGGCGCTGGACTGCACCAAGCCGGTGATCGCGGCGGTAAACGGCGCGGCGATGGGATGGGGCATGGAGCTGGCGCTGTTCGCCGACATCCGCATCGCCTCCGAACGCGCCAGCTTCGCGGAGCTCTTCATCAAACGCGGATTGATTTCGGATGTCGGCGGGCTATTGCGGCTCCCCGCCATCGTCGGGCCTGCGAAAGCGGCGGAGCTGCTGTTCACGGGCGATCCTGTCGATGCCGGGGAAGCTTTGCGTATCGGACTGGTGTCCGAGGTGGTGCCCCACAACGAACTTCTGCCGCGTGCGACAAAGCTCGCCACGCGCATCGCCGCCAATCCGCCATTGGCGCTCACCGCGATGAAGGAAGGCCTGCGCAAGACAAGCTATGGCGATCCGCATGAGGTCGGCGCGTGGGCGATCGAACAGATCTATCGCCTGTTCCAGACAGAAGATCACCGCGAGGGCGTAAAGAGCTTCCTCGAAAAGCGGGCACCGGTATTCAAGGGTCGCTAGTAGTTCAGGCTGATCGTGATGAGTTTCTCCGCGATCACGAAATAGACGAATACGACCCCGGCTAGCGCCAGCAGCAGATCGGTGAGCTTCGTCCACCACGGGCGACCCGAATTGCCGAGGCCGGCAAAGAAATTCCAGACCAGCGCCACCGTGCCGATCACGCCAAGGATTCCGACCGCCTGCAACAGGCGGAACGCCCAATCCCAAGCATCGCTGAAGACCGACAGGTTGTCGTTGCCATAGGTGAACAGCGCCATGAAGCCGCCGAGAAACACCACATCGCAAAGCGCCGCCAGCCGCGACAGCCGGTAAAGCGACGCTTCACGCCCCTCCAGCGCGAACGGCGCCTGATAACGCCAGCGCAGGATCGCCTTGATCGGCCAGAAGAGAACCGTGAGCGCGAGCATGGCGCACATCGCAATGAAGAGCGGCAGCTTCCACGCACCATGCCAGAACGGCGCGCGCGTGATGGCCATGATGGGCGGCAGATCGCTGGTGTAGACACGCTGCACCGCGCCGTTCTTCACGATCGCGATGACCTGACCCGATCCGTGGAGCTCCTGCCAGCGCATCGGCGCAACTTCCCGGAATTTCTTGGGATTGCCGGCCAGGTCGACAAGCTCATCGGAGCTGATCGTGCCGTCGTCGTTCAGCTTGAACTTGAACTGCCCGAACATGCCCGCGATGCGCAGCATATTGGAATCCGAGCGGCGGCTGACGTCATAGGTCCCGGCGATCAGCGCACCGTCCTGCTTCGCGGACTTCAGCGTCGGCGAAGACGCCTTGGCGGGGGCCGGGAAATAACGGTCCATGAAAGCCTTGAACAAGGGCCCGCGAATGCCGAGACCCGGCTTTCCCGCGCTGTTCTGCGACACATAAAAGCCGACGCCCTTGTCCAGGATCAGATGCAGATCGCTGTGGAAATAGATCGTGTCGCCGCCATGGCCCACGATGTCGTGGCCGTTGCGATCCTCATGATAGAAGCCGTAAGCCATCGGCAGCGTGCCAGCCGGCACCGGATAGACGATGCCGTGCATCATCTTCGCGGTTTCGGGTTTCAGGATCTGCCCGCCGTCATACGAGCCGTTGTTCAGATGCGCGAGCATGAAGCGGGAGATGTCGTCGCCCGTTGTGGCCAGCGCGCCGGCCGGGCTCATGGGGATCAGCTCATAAGGCTTGGGATCGCCGGAGGCCTTGTCATAGCCCTTCGACATGTCTTTCTCGAACGCCTTGGGCAGCGGCTGACGGAACGTCGAATGATCCATGTGCAGCGGCTGGAAGATGTGGTGCTCGATATAGGCTTCGAACGGCTCGCCCGAGACGCGCTGCACGATGTAGCCCGCGAGCGCGGCGCCGTAATTCGAATAGGCCGGCACTTCGCCCGGCGGGAACATGCGCTCCGGCACCCAGCGCGCCAGCGCCTCGCGCAGCGGCATGATCTTCTTGGGATCGGTGGCGAGAAGATCCTTGATCGTCTCTTCGAAGCCGGGACGATGGGTCATCAGATCCCGCATCGTGATCGGCTTGCCGTAGGCATCGGGAATCTTGAAATCGAGATAGGTGTTGATGTCGGCGTCGAGATCGATCTTGTGCTGCTCGACTTGCTGCATCACCGCCGTACAGGTGAAGAGCTTGGAGATGGAGCCGGGGCGAAAGAGCGTGCTCCTGGGATCGACTTTCGTCTGTGCCTTCACATCCGAGACGCCGTAGCCTCTCTCCAGCAGAACCGCGCCGTCCTTCACCACCACGACTTCCGCGCCCGCGATGTCGCCGCGGCCGATGGCATAAGGCACGAAACCGTCGAGGAAGGCCTCGAGATCCGCCTTGGTC
>JBQCJO010000214.1:0-11424 GCA_051952735.1 Rhizomicrobium sp. | reverse complement strand
AAAGGATAAGAGTGCTTGCATCCCCGTGAGATTTGCGTGATAAGGGATTCTGTCCTGTGGCGCACGCTGCGGGTAAGAGCGGGCGTAGCTCAGGGGTAGAGCATAACCTTGCCAAGGTTAGGGTCGGGCGTTCGATTCGCCTCGCCCGCTCCAGGTTTTTCAAAGACTTAGCGAGAAAATCTAGCCGTACTAGGTTCCGCTCTGGAGCATAGTAAGGCTATAGTAAGGCTCGTCGAAGCATCGGCCTTGCCTTAATCACCTCCTGTTTCCGGTAACGGCTTGAAGCACGTTTGCCGACCGGATGAAGTGTAGAGGTCGAGTCTGACAATCAAAGAGCGTTGGGCATTTGCGAGCGCATCGCCGCGACTAGGGGCATTGGAAACTTTATGAATGCAGTCGAGATCGAAGAAGCCATCTCGACCCTTGCCGGGCAGGATTTCGACCCCGCTGAGTTTCCGTTCGCCTTCCTCCGAGCGTTCGGGAACAAGGAAACGACGATCAAGAAGCTGCAGGTGGGCGCGTCGAATAGGTCCGATCTGGGCGGCGTTCTCCAGACTAACCACATTCACATTCTGACATGCGCGCCGGGCGATGTGTCCAAATCCCTCACGGCGCTGAAAGCCAGTCCGGCGACTGCCAAAGCGAAAGCGCATTTCGTTCTCGCAACAGATGGCGTGGATTTCGAGGCCGAGGATTTGGAGTCTGGCGAAACTGTTGCGTGCGCCTACAAGGACTTCCCCGATCACTTCGGTTTCTTCCTGCCACTCGCCGGAATCACGACTGTCAAACAAGTTCGTGAAAACGCATTCGATATTCGGGCCACGAGCCGCCTGAACAAGCTCTACGTTGAGCTTCTGAAAGACAACCCCGAATGGGGCACTGTCGAACGCCAACACGACATGAACCACTTTATGGCGCGACTGATATTTTGCCTCTTCGCCGAAGACACGGACATCTTCAACGGCACGGGCCTCTTCACCGCCACGGTCGATCAGATGAGCGAAAGAAGTTCATCGAACACGCACGAGATAATCGGCGAAATATTCCGCGCTATGAACACCAAAATCGAGCAGCGGGCGACTGCAAAGCTGCCGCGTTGGGCGGACGCTTTTCCATATGTGAACGGCGGATTGTTCTCCGGCAGTCTCGACGTACCACACTTTAGCCGGATCGCGCGTTCGTATCTTATCCGCATAGGCAATCTCGATTGGCAGAAGATCAATCCGGATATTTTCGGTTCGATGATTCAGGCCCTCGCTGAGGACGAAGAGCGCGGCGCGTTAGGCATGCACTACACCAGTGTTCCTAATATCCTGAAAGTGCTGAACCCATTGTTTCTAGATGACCTGCGAGACAAACTGGCCGAGGCGGGCGACAATTCCCGAAAGCTCCTCAATCTGCGAAATCGCATAGCAAAAATTAGGGTGTTCGATCCGGCCTGCGGTTCAGGAAATTTTCTTGTCATCGCCTATAAGGAGATGCGCGCCATTGAAGCCGAGATCAACCGGCTCCGAAAAGAGGACGGACGCAAAAGCGAAATACCGCTCACCAATTTCCGTGGCATCGAGCTACGAGATTTTCCAGCCGAGATCGCGCGCCTCGCACTCATCATCGCGGAATTTCAATGCGACGTGCTTTATAGGGGCCAGAAAGAGGCGCTGGCGGAGTTTCTTCCACTAGACGCGCAAAATTGGATCACTTGCCAAAATGCTTTGCGGCTTGACTGGATGAGTGTCTGCCCACCTGTGGGAACAGGCGTGAAGCACCATGCAGAGGATTTGCTGCACACACCGCTCGATCAAGCGCAGATAGATTTCGAGAACCAAGGTGGCGAAACATACATTTGCGGCAATCCACCTTATGTCGGCGACAAGAAACAGTCCGCATTACAAAAAGCCGATATGAAGGCCGTGTTTGAAAAGCTCACTTCCAGATGGAAGTCCTTCGACTACATATGCGGGTTTGTATTCAAAGCGGCAGAATACGTTTCCGCATCCAGTAGCGCCGCTTCCGCACTCGTTTCGACCAATTCGATTTCTCAAGGAATGCAGGTCGCCCAGTTTTGGCCGCTCGTTTTTGAAAGGGCAAAGCTCGCATTCGCCACTCTTTCTTTCAAATGGTCGAACTTGGCAGCTAACAACGCGGGCGTGACGTGCGTCATAGTTGGTCTTGGTCCCAAGAGCAGTAGGAGCGCAAGTAAGATTTTTGACGGTGCCATCGTGCGCGAAGTCGAAAGCATATCGCCTTATTTGACGTCAGGGCCGCAGGTCTATGTGGCGGCTCGCCAAGAGCCCATTGCCGAGGTCTCCGAAATGCTCTTGGGGAATTTTGCGAAGGATGGCGGCTATCTCTTGCTTACAAAAGCCGAGCTTACGGATTTGGATGAGTGCGCCTTGCATTTTGTCCGGCCCATCTTCGGTGCCCAAGAGTTTATTAAAGGGATGCAGCGATTTTGCCTTTGGATCGAAGATAGCGAAGTCGAGCAAGCCACCCGAAGCGAATTTGTAAAACTGCGCCTGTCCAAAGTTGCGGAAGTCAGGGCAAAAAGCCCCAAAGAAGCGACGGCAGCTTGGAGCAAGCAGCCGCACCGTTTTGTTGAGATTCGTTCGCCTAATTATAACAACGCCATCATCGTGCCCCGTGTAAGCTCAGAGGAGAGGCCGTATCTGCCCGTTGGGCTTTTGCCGCCGGGATCAATAGTTACAGAAGCATTCGCCTTCTATGACGCGCCATTGTGGAACATGGCGATAATCGCGTCTCGGCTTCATCTAGTTTGGATTGCCACCGTCTGCGGCCAACTCGAAACCCGATTTCGATATTCGAACACCCTCGGTTGGAACACTTTTCCGCTTCCGAAACTGACTGACAAAAATCGGAGCGATTTAACTCACTCTGCCGAGGACATTTTATTGGCCCGCGAAGCACACTTTCCAGCTACCATTGCTGATCTCTACGACGCAGACCAAATGCCCGCCGATTTGCGCGAGGCGCATGAGCGCAACGACGAGGTGTTGGAGCGCATCTATATTGGCCGCAGGTTTCGCAATGATACGGAGCGTTTGGAAAAGCTCTTTGAGCTTTACACGAAGATGACCGCATCGCAGAGCGCCCTAAAGAAGCGCAAATCGGGGGCAAGCGCATGAGCGACGAAAAGAATTCGGTCCCCTCGATTTCAGTTTCCTATGCCCGCAACGGCAATTCGACTAAAGCCAACGCGCTTGGTATGCGCCCCATGCAGGAACGCGCCTATGAGAAGCGCGGGGAACAATACCTACTTATCAAGTCGCCGCCCGCGTCAGGCAAGAGCCGGGCGTTGATGTTCATCGCACTCGACAAGCTACAAAATCAAGGAATCAAGCAGGCAATCGTCGTGGTGCCCGAAAAGACCATCGGTGCGAGCTTCAACGACGAACCGCTGACCAAATACGGCTTCTCGGCAGATTGGCACGTCGAGCCGAAATGGAATCTGTGCAATGCGCCAGGTTCGGACAATGGCGGAAAGGTCAATTCGGTTCGCGCGTTTCTGGATAGTAGCGACACGGTTCTTGTCTGCACGCATGCCACGTTTCGCTTTGCGGTCGATCAATTCGGCGTTGAAGCATTCGATGACCGCCTGATCGCCGTGGACGAATTTCATCACGTTTCCGCAAACCCGGACAACAAGCTCGGCATGCAACTTGGGCAGTTCATCGCGCGCGACAAGGTGCATATAGTGGCGATGACCGGCTCATATTTCCGTGGCGATGCCGAGGCCGTCCTAGCCCCGCAGGACGAGTCGAAGTTCGATACCGTCACCTATACCTACTACGAGCAACTGAACGGCTACGAATATCTCAAGCAACTCGACATTGGCTATTACTTCTACTCCGGCCCCTACGCCGATGACATTCTCAAGGTTCTCGATCCCACCGAAAAAACCATCATCCACATTCCCAATGTCAATTCGCGCGAGAGCACGAAAGACAAGATCAAGGAAGTCGAGCACATCCTTGGCGAATTGGGCGAGTGGCAAGGGATTGACGCCGCGACCGGCTTTCAACTGGTCAAGCGACCCAATGGCAAGGTTCTAAGAATTGCCGATCTTGTCGATGACGATCCAGCTAAGCGCGACCGAGTTTCTTTGGCCATAAAAGACCCATCGCAAAAAAATAACCGCGACTATGTGGACATCATTATTGCCCTCGGAATGGCGAAGGAGGGTTTTGACTGGATTTGGTGCGAACACGCGCTAACGGTCGGCTACCGATCAAGCCTGACCGAGATTGTGCAAATCATCGGGCGCGCGACCCGCGATGCGCCGGGCAAGACACGCGCCCGGTTTACGAACCTGATAGCCGAACCGGATGCTTCTGAAGAAGCCGTGACCGAGGCCGTGAACGATACGCTCAAGGCTATCGCCGCGAGCCTCCTCATGGAGCAAGTACTTGCGCCTCGTTTCGAGTTCAGGCCCAAGAATCCCAACAACGAAGCGACACCTGGCTTCAACTATGGCGAAGGCGGCTACGATCCGAACAAGACGAATATCGGCTTCAACGAAGAGACGGGTAAGTTCCAGATCGAGATCAAGGGCCTTGCCGAACCCAAGAGCAAGGAAGCCGCGCGCATCTGTCAGGAGGATTTGAACGAGGTGATTGCAGCCTTCGTTCAAGACAAGACCGCAATCGAGCAGGGTCTGTTCAATGAGGAACTGGTGCCTGAAGATTTAACCGTTCTTCGCATGGGCAAGATCGTCAAGGACAAATACCCTGAACTCGATGCGGAAGATCAGGAAGCAGTGCGGCAGCACGCCATCGCGGCGCTCAATGTGACTCAACAAGCCAAGCAATTTGCGTTGGGCGGCGATGGCGAACAAAGCGCCAATACCGCGCTCATTGACGGCGTGCGCAGGTTCGCGATGGATGTTCGCGAACTCGATATTGACCTGATCGACCGCATCAATCCGTTTAGCGAAGCCTATGCCATTCTTGCCAAGGCGATGACCGAGGACAGGTTGAAACAGGTGCAAGCAGCCATCGCCGCCAAGCGCACCAGCCTGACACCTGACGAAGCGAAAGAACTCGCCATTAGGGCGGTGAAGTTCAAGAGAGAACGCGGGCGCGTTCCCTCGATCAGCGCGGCGGACGCTTGGGAAAAGCGGATGGCGGAAGGTGCCGCCGCCTTTGTTAGATTCAAGGACGAAGGTCGTTATGACTGACTTCGATCTTGACGAGCTTCGTGCCGAACTCGATGAGTTCGCCCAGCCTGAAAAGAAGGGCGGGCGTTCCGCGCGCGAGGAGCGCATCATCGCGGGTTTCGAGGAGATACAGCGATTTGTCGAGACGCACGGTCGCACGCCACAGCATGGCGAGAAGAATGACATTTTTGAGCGCCTCTACGCCGTCCGGCTGGATCGCCTTCGTGCGCTAGAAGAATGCCGCTCTCTCCTCGCGCCGTTCGACCGGCAGGGATTGTTGAAAGAAGCTGCCGCAGCGCCGATCAACCCAGACGAGTCGATTGACGATGACGAGCTGCTGGCGGAATTGCGGGACGCGGCGGGCAGCACGGAGATCACCGAGCTTCGCCACGTTCGCACCAGCGCCGACAAGCGGGCAGCCGAGGAAATTGCCAATCGGGAGAAGTGCGAGGACTTTGACCGTTTCAAGCCGCTTTTCGAGCAGGTGCAGAACGATCTTGATACCGGGCTTCGCACGACGCGGATGTTTGTGAAGGACGCGGGATTCCAGAAAGCCGATATTGTCCAAGGCAACTTTTTTATTGTGGGTGGACAAATTGCGTATGTGGCGGAGGTCGGTGAGCCGATCAAAGCACCAAATGGCGAAGTGGACGCGCGGCTCCGGGTCATCTTCTCGAATGGCACCGAAAGCAACCTGCTTCTGCGATCCCTACAGAGGGCGCTTTACAAAGATGAAGCCGGACGCCGCATCACCGATCCGGTGGCAGGGCCGCTTTTCGCTGGCGAAAATGCCGATGGCGATCTGGCGAGCGGAACGATCTACGTCCTTCGCAGCAAGTCCGATGATCCATACGTCACTGCCCACCGGGACGTTCTGCACAAGATCGGCGTTACGGGCGGAGACATCAAGCAACGCATTGCGAACGCCAAGCTCGATCCTACCTTCTTAATGGCTGACGTTGAAATCATCGCCACCTATGAGCTTTTCAACATCAACCGCGTCAGGCTCGAAAATCTGATCCATCGCATCTTCGCTCCGGCCCGTCTAAATATCGAGATCAAAGACCGCTTCGGCAAAGCCATCGTGCCGCGCGAGTGGTTCCTTGTGCCGTTGTTTGTCGTGGATCAGGCGGTCGAGCGGATCAAGGACGGGTCGATCACTGGCTATATGTTTGATCCGAAATCTGCCTCTCTCGTCCACGTCACCTAAATTAATTTGGATATTTCGCATGGCGAAGATTGAGAACTCCCGATATAGCATCGAAGAAGCCTTCCGGGACTGCTTTTACATCGTGCCTGACTACCAGCGCGAATACGTTTGGACGGAGAAGGAGGTCCAACAGCTCCTAGACGATATAGACGAACAGGTAGATAGCGCGTTTGACCGCGAATACTTCATTGGCATGGTCTTGGTCGCTGCCCGTCAGGGCGAGAAGAACCACTATGATGTTATAGACGGACAACAGCGCCTCACGACATTGTTTCTCCTGCTATGCGCGCTCCGCCACTTCTTCAAGGGCGAGGCCCAGCACCAGACCATCTCGAATCTGGTCACAACGAGTTTCACCGCAAAGGACGGCAAGACACGCACAAGCTTGAGATTGGACCCGCTATATGAACACGCCAGCGAGGTCATGCACAAAATCGCTGAGTGCAACGGTGACGCCAAGGTCGCTAGGATTGCGATAGCGGCGGCCAACATCACACCATTCGGGTCGCTGGAAAATCTCCTCACAGCCTACGCCACGATATTCAAATATCTCCAAGACAATTACTCGGATCGCGAGGAGTTAGGACGGTATTGGGGCTATCTCGCCAACAACGTCGTGTTCATTCAAATATCCACAGACGTTAGCAGCGCGCTCAAGATATTTGAGACAATAAATGAGCGGGGTATCGGGCTCAATCCGATGGACTTGCTAAAAAATCTGCTCTTTACGCGAGTGAAGGCGGAGGAATTCGGCAGGCTCAAGACCGAGTGGAAGAAAATCACCGCGCCGTTGGAGAAGGCGAAGGAGAAACCGCTTCGGTTTCTTCGCTATTTCCTCATGGCAAATTACACGATCAAGAGCGACCGCAGTGACGCCATCGTGCGCGAGGATGAAATCTATGACTGGTTCACGAACAAGGAGAACGCCGCCGCGAGCGGATACGCCCAAAACCCGTTTGAGTTCGTAAGGAGGGTCGTTTCTAACGTCGAATCCTATCTTGCCTACGCCTCCGGCATGGGGAATGACAAGGCTCCCAACGTCGCCATGTCGAATCTCAGGCGGCTTTGCGGAGCCTCGTTCAGCTTGCATTACGTTCTCTTGCTCGCGGCGAGCAATTTCCCCAAGCCGCTATTCGACCACCTCGTCACCCAGCTTGAATCGTTCCTGTTCTTCTACATCTTCACAAAGACGCCTACGAAAGACCTGGAGCGCAATTTTTCGACATGGGCGGACGAACTCCGCGAGATTGGCAACGCCGATCCTGCGGACCAGGCCGCGAAGCTGGACGCGTTCGTGGCGGAGCGTTTCGCGAAGGGCATGGCGGCGAAGGAACAGGAACTCCGGGATAGTTTGAAGCGGTATTCGTTCGGCTCAATGCAAGATTACAGAACGCGCTATCTCTTAGAAAAATTCGCTCAATATGTGGACATGGCCTATCGGGGTTTGAGAACCCCCGGATTGCTCACCGAGTATAAGGGATTCGAGATTGAGCATATCCTTCCCGACACACCGAAGCCGGATTTGCGCGAGGCGTTCGGCGAGCAGGAAGGCAACCCGAAATACGACGATTACAAGATCAAACTGGGGAATCTCACGCTTCTCGAAAAGCCGATCAATATCGTAGCCAGCAACAGTTTCTTTGCCCAGAAGAAACCGGAGTATGTGAAGTGTGCGAGCTATCTCACTAGGAGCATCGTTGAACTTGTGGACGTGGGGAAAAATTCGTCCGTTACGCGCATCAATTCGAAATTGCAGGCGTTTGAGGAGTGGAACGCAAAGAGCATCGACCGGCGGCAGGATTTGCTTGTGGACTTGGCAAAAGAGGTTTGGTGTGTGAGGGACTACGAAGGTTAAACTCCTACGTAGCAAAACGGCCGCAGGAGCATGTGTCGTGGGTGAGCCTCTATCAAAGCCGATATATTATCAAAATGAACAATGGGCCGTGACGGCTTATGGGATCGAGAAAATTCCACCAGAATCTGGGCCTATAGCCGCCGCTGATCTGGCAGAGGTGCGAAACGACGCTGAAGGGCGTGCGAAATACTATAACTTTCCATTGCACATGGCAGGCGACCGAACGGTCGATATAAGATTATTTCTTGACGCTTTCGTTAGGGCTCTCGTTATTCACAAGAAAGCGCATCGCGGCCCCTTATCGCTAGAGATGTTTGTGGCGTCTGCGGATGCTGCGTGTGATCGGTCGGAAAGAGCGCAATCTTTGCAATCTCTCCGTTAATATCTCGCTGGTCATTTCAACTTGTTGAGAAGCATTCCAACGCTGATGTTTAGGGCCGCTGCCACGTCCAAAAGCTCAATCACATCCAACCGTCTCTCGCCGCTCTCATATTTGGAGACGTATGATTGCGGTTTGCCAAGTCGTTTTGCCACGACCGCTTGAGTAAACCCCCTTGTATCTCGGGCCTCGCTCAATAGCTGGCAGAGTCTTCTGTAGCGATCTGTGTGCTGTGAGCGTTGCATAGAGGCCGGGAAGCGCGTCCGGCCCAAACAACTAATCCTTACATGGGATTATCCCATATTGGGATTTTTTAACTCTTTTTGCCCATGCTCCATCGAAATGCCACGCCGTTGTAAGGCACGTCGGAATTTTCCCGTTCTTGGAAGGAGATGGAGACATGACCGCTTATCGTTATAGCCCCGCTATTGCGCTGGTGTTCTTGCCTCTGTCTAGCCTAAGCGCCATTGCCCACACCACGCCCAAACACAGCGCCGCAGTCAGAGACGCGAAAGTCGCGGAATGTGTCGATAAAACAATCGGGGTCGCTAGCGCTGATCTCTATCCCACACTTTATGCCTGCGAGCATGACGTGCCCATTGAAAAGGCGCGGTCAATGATCGAGACAGACGAAGCGATTGAAAAGAAGGCTGTTATGGAAGGCCTTGATGCCCGTGACCGTATGTGCAATTCGCCGGGCTATGTCTGCGGAACCATTTCGATTGAACACTAGCAGATCGCATCTGCCTAAATGCGGTTACAGTTATTCTAGCAACGTCGAATTTCAGCTCAGTCACGTTGCGCACTGACGGGCCCAGCGTAGTAGGTGGGAAGCGCGAGCGAAATTTCCGCTTCCCCCCAAAAATCACGCTTTTGAACGCGCCAATTTCGCTAAACGCTCAGAAACTCAGAAGAAAATTTCTGAGCGAAATTTCCCTTTCTGTCATCGCTATCCCAAAAATCTATAACCCAAAAATTTCCCTTTCTGTCAAAACAAGTGAGCAAACAACGGCTCGTTGACAGGACAGGGCCAGCAGTGCCCGGTGGGTTTCGCCATGGGTTTCGGGGGGTCGAAAGAGAGTTTGAACGAACGCCAGCGCCGCTCCGCAAGGAGCAAGGCGCATGGCGTTAGGAGTATGAAGGGTTCGTAATTACGCTCTGCTTCATTCCTACCCTCCATCCTTTCCTAGGGAGCATCGGCGGCGCGCTATTTAGGAGCACACCACCGACCTGGCTGTTTCCGCCGTCCGTTTACTGGTCAGCACGATCCTTGCGAACCCGTCCCCAACGCGCATTTGCCGCTTCCTTCGCTTTTTTCTCACGCGCCTCGGCTGAGCGCTTGGCGCTTGCGAGCAATTCAGGCGGTGGCCCTTCCGAAAGGTACTGCTCGGCCAATTCACATGCGGTGCGAAAATTTTCGTCTGCATCAAGCGTCCCGCCGACTTCATCGACCAGATAGGGCGTCGCTCCCCACGCATCGGACGACCGCCAGACCAGCGCCATCGCAGACCCAATGCTTTGGATCGAGAGCCATGCCCCAGTCTCTTGGTGCAACCAAGCATGGATCACCCGAATTGGAATGATCCGAGCGTGGCCCTGAGGCACAAAGCCATTTTGCCTAAGCTCCATGTGAGGCTCCTTCGCGCTGAGCGACCTGCGAAGAGGCACGGGGATCGTGCTCACGCTGCGTCATCCACTTTTCCAGCGTCAACCGCCGGTAGCGGATTGTACGCCCCATACGCACATACGGGGGGCCTTTCCCGTGGCAACGAGCGCCAGAAAGCCAACCTGCACTCACACCAAGGTACTGTGAGGCAGTGCGGGTCGAAAAATACTCAGGCGGCTGATCTTTGAATTTAGACATTGGATACTCCTTTCACGCATCAACAAGACTTTTTTGATGCACGAATTATCCGGGTCGCCCAGCGTGTTTGTGAACCCCGCCGCGAGATACAAACTGATCGCTGATAAGCGATTGCAAGCTATAGAAGTTTGGCTTCCAGAAAATCGGATATTTTCTGCTGTTGGGAGCATAGATGCTCCGCTGCCGGTCGCATGTAGCCCTCGGTCACGTCACCTTGAGGCAAAACGTGGTTCATCAGGATTTTGGTATCGAGCAACGGCACACCTGCCTCGTGCGCAGCAGTCGCGAAGGTGTCGCGGAGACGATGCGGGCTGGGCTGCCCGGCTTCTTTCAACTCAGAAACGTGCGACACACGGCCATGCCGATCAAAAGCGGGGAAAACCCACGGGCATTTCTCGCCATAGACAATTGGGTTTTCTGCCTTTCTGCGCTTGAGAATATCGACCAGAAAGGATGACAACGGAACATCGAATGCCCGATCTTCCCCGCCTTTCGGGCTAGGACGATGGAGCACGCGCGCTTTGAGGTTAACATCCTGCCAGCGAACAGTAGCGGCATCGGTTGACCGCAGGCCCGTGAAGAGAATGAAAAGAAACAAGTCGGCCCTAACGGGATTCCGCCCGCGCAATTCGCCGTCGATCCAAGTTGACCACAACGCCAGCCGCTCCCAAGCCACGGGAGCGCGCTTTCGCACCTCACGATTCCAGCGATCCCCCAACACGATGCAAGGATTGGTTGGAAGGCTTTCATGCACGATCATGGCCGCGTTAAAGACGGCGCGAAACCAGCGCAGCACATTATTGGCGGCAACAGGGCCGGATTCCTTGCTCAGCTTTTTGTGGCGGGCCAGCACGTCGTGGCGAGTAATTTCCGCAAGTGACCGCGATTTCCAATCGCCCAATGTCTCCAAAAAACGATCATGTTTATTGAGAGTCAATTCGGC
>JBQCJO010000213.1:0-2379 GCA_051952735.1 Rhizomicrobium sp. | reverse complement strand
AGAACACGCCGGGAAGATCTGCGCCGGGGCACTTGATCTCGCGCACGCGGCTGCCGGTGGAGATCAGGAGCTTGTCATAGGGAACGGTGATGCCGTCCTTCAGCGTCACGACCTTCTTTGCGCGGTCGATGCTTTGCGCGGCTGCGTTCAGCATCAGCTCGCATTTGGCTTCGGCGTAGAACGCATCCGGCTTCAGGAACAGCCGCTCGCGGTCCATCGTGCCCATGAGATAGGTCTTGGAGAGCGGCGGGCGCTGATAGGGGGCGTAAGGTTCGTCGCCGATCATCACCAGGTCGCCCGTAAAGCCGTCGCCGCGCAGCGATGCCACAGCCTGCGCCCCGGCCTGCCCGGCCCCGATGATGACGATGCGTCCGCTCAAACCACGCCCCGGAATATCTTGTTGAAACCGGGGTGAGCATGGGGGCCGAGGCCGCCGCAATTGACGCTTTGAGGCGGACGCAGCGGCGGGCTACAAACCGGCAATGCGCATGGAAAACAAGGGATTCGCGGGCGATTTTCCGCTGGCCGGCCTGCCCGGAACGCAGGCGCTCGGCGCGCGGATTGCCGGTGGCTTGCGCCTCGGCGACGCGGTCGCGCTGGAAGGCGATCTCGGCGCGGGCAAGACGACCCTGGCGCGCGCCATCCTCGAAGGGCTGGGCGTCACCGAAGACGTGCCCTCGCCCACCTTCACGCTCGTCCAGCAATATGAGACGCCGAAGCTGGCCGTGCGGCATTACGATTTCTACCGCATCGAAGAACCGCCCGAACTGCGCGAACTCGGACTCGACGAAGCGCTGGATGAAGGCGCGGTGCTGATCGAGTGGCCGGAGAAAGCGCCGAACGCCATTCCGCCCGACGCGCTCCATATAAAACTCACAATCACCAACGATCGTTCGCGCAACGCCCATATCGAAGGGCCGTCGCGCTGGAGCAACATCCTGAAAGAAGTTCATGTCTGACCGCAGCGAAGAGATGAACGCGTTCCTGAAAAGCGCGGGCTGGGGCGATGCTGCCGTCGCACCGCTGCCGGGCGACGCGTCCACACGCCGCTACTTCCGCGCCGATCTTGGCGGCCGCAAGGCAATGGTGATGGATCAGCCGCAACATGCGGAGCAACCCACCGCGGCCGCCAATGCCACGCCGGACGAACGCCGCAAGCTCGGCTACAACGCCATCGCGCGATTGGCCGGCGCCGATGTGGGGCGCTTCGTCGCCGTGTCGAACCATCTGCGCTCGCATGGCCTTTCCGCGCCGGAAATCTATGCGGCCGATGCGAAAGCCGGTTTCGCGCTGATCGAAGATCTTGGCAGCGAAGACTATGCCGAAATTCTCACCAACGGTGCGGATGCCGACGAGCTTTACAGCGCGGCTATCGACGCGCTCGCGAAGCTGCATCTCACCGAAGCGCCGCCTGCGCTCGCCGACAAGCCACTGCACAAATATGACGAGACGGCGCTCATTGCCGAAACCGATCTGCTGCCCGAATGGTTCTTTCCGGTTGGCCTTGGCCGCAAGGCAAGCGACGATGAAGTGGCCGAGCATCGCGCGCTATGGAAGCAGACGCTCGATCCGGTCTTCGCGCATCCCGCTGTCTTCGTGCATCGCGATTATCATGCGCAAAACCTGCTCTGGCTTCCAACGCGCAGCGGCCATGCCCGCGTCGGCATGATCGATTTTCAGGACGCCGTCGCCGGCACGCATGCCTACGACCTCGTCTCGCTGGTGGAAGATGCGCGCCGCGATGTGGATGCTGCACTCGCCGAACGCATGATTGCGCGTTATCTGAAGCAAATGTCAGCACAGGGCACGGCGCTCGACGATGCCGACTTCCGCGCGCAGGCCGCGATCATGGCGGCGCAGCGCAATGCCAAGATCGTGGGCATCTTCGCCCGGCTTTACAAAAGAGATAACAAGCCGCGCTATCTGGATTACCTGCCGCGCGTATGGGGTTACCTGAACAAGGACCTGGCGCACCCCGCGCTGCGCGACCTCAAGGCGTGGTATGACAAGCGCATTCCGCTTTCCGCGCGCGGAAAGCCGCAAGGAGTTTCCGTTTGAGTGTGACTATCACCCGCGCGATGATTATGGCCGCCGGTTTCGGCACGCGCATGCGCCCGCTGACGAACAACATTCCCAAGCCGCTGGTGAAAGTGCGCGGCAAGGCGCTGCTGGATTATGTGATCGACCGCCTCATCGAAGACGGCGTGAAGACCATCGTCATCAACGTCCACTACATGGGCGACCAGATCAAAGCCCATGTCGCCAGGCGCAAGGACGCGGAGTTCATCATCTCCGATGAGAGCGATGCGATCCTCGATTCCGGCGGCGGCATCTTCAAGGCGCTCGCGCATTTCAAGAACGAACCCTTCTACCACGCCA
>JBQCJO010000212.1:0-4448 GCA_051952735.1 Rhizomicrobium sp. | reverse complement strand
ATATGTGGGTTTAAACAAACAAAAAAGCGACCGGCATCGGCCTGAATTACCAGGCGATCGGCTCGGGCGGCGGCATCGCGCAGATCAAGGCGAAGACCGTCGATTTCGGCGCGTCCGACAAGCCGCTTTCGCCGGGCGAGCTCGATGCAGCCGGCCTCACGCAATTTCCGACCGTCATCGGCGGCGTCGTTCCCGTCGCCAATGTTCCGGGCATCAAGCCGGGCGAACTGAAGCTCGATGGCGCGACGCTCGCGAATATCTGCCTGGGCACCGTGAAGTATTGGGACGACGCGGCGATCAAGCGCCTCAACCCGTCCGCCAATCTTCCGCATCTGGCGATCCTGGGTGTTCACCGCTCCGACGGATCGGGCACGAACTTCATCTTCACCAACTACCTGTCGAAGGTGAGCCCCGCCTGGGCGTCGCAGGTCGGCGCGGCGACATCGGTCGAATGGCCGTCCGGCATCGGCGCGAAGGGCAATGAAGGCGTCGCCGGCAATGTGAAGCAGACCAAAGGCGCGCTCGGTTATGTCGAGTATGCCTATGCGAAGCAGAACGCGCTCACCTACATCAAGATGATCAACCACGACGGCAACGCCGTGGACCCGACTGCGGACGCATTCCAGGCCGCGTCGGCCAAGACCGACTGGGCGCATGCGCCGGGCTTCTATGTCACGCTGACGAACCAGCCAGGCGCCAATGCCTGGCCGATCGCGGGCGCGACCTTCATCCTCGTCTACAAGAAGCCGGGCGATGCGGCGAAGACGAAGCAGGTCCTGACCTTCTTCAAATGGGCCTATGCGAATGGCGACGCCATGGCCAAGTCGCTGGACTATGTGCCGCTTCCGAACTCCACGATCCAGGCGATCGACGCGAGCTGGCACAAGAACATCGACGGCGCCGCGGTTCCGTAAATCGCGCCGCAGTTCCAACAGGAATTGGGGGGCTGATGGCGGCCCCCCAATTCGTCTAAAACCGGCTCCGGCATTCCAATGGTCGATCTAGCCTTGAGCGAAGAATTCTCCGCCGTTTCCTCGCGCGACGCAGCGCTCAAGCGGTTCGGCCGCAGCGACACGCGCTTCCGCCTGATGACGTTGGGTGCCGCGCTTCTGGTCGTGGCGATCTTTGCCGGCATCATGGTGTCGCTGGTGAGCGGCGCGTGGCTTTCGATGCACGCATTCGGCTGGAGCTTTTTCAGCACCAGCGTGTGGAATCCGGTCACCGAAAAATTCGGCGCCTGGCCCGCGATCTACGGCACGCTCGTGTCATCCTTCATCGCCATGTTCATCGCCGTGCCGATGGGCATCGGGATCGCAATCTTCCTCACCGAGCTTTGCCCGCGCCCGCTCAAGCGGCCCGTCGGCATCGCCATCGAATTGCTCGCGGGCGTGCCCTCGATCATCTACGGCATCTGGGGCCTCTTCGTGTTCGCGCCGTATTTCCAGCAGCATGTCGAGCCGTGGATCATCGACACCTTCGCGAATGTCCCATATCTGCAGGATCTCTTCGCCGGCCCGCCTTACGGCATCGGCCTTTTCACCGCGGCATTGATCCTGTCGATCATGATCCTGCCCTTCATCTCCGCGGTGACGCGCGATGTGTTCGAGACCGTGCCGGCGATGCAGAAGGAAGCGGCTTACGGCGTCGGCTGCACGACGTGGGAAGTGATGTGGCGCATCGTGCTGCCGTTCAGCCGCGCCGGTGTTGTCGGCGGCTCGATGCTCGCGCTCGGCCGCGCGCTGGGCGAGACGATGGCCGTCACCTTCGTCATCGGCAATGCGCATCGCATCGATTCCTCGCTGCTGGCACCCGCAACGACGATCTCCGCCGCCATCGCCAACGAATTCACCGAAGCGCTGGGCACGCTCTATGTGCCGTCGCTGGTCTATTCGGGCCTGATTCTCTTCGGCATCACCTTCATCGTGCTCGCGGCGGCGCAGCTCATGTTGAAAAGTCTCGAGCGCCGCGCGGGAGGCAAAGCCGCATGAACCGCGCGATCTACGCCCGCCGCCGCGCGGTCAACGGCATCTTTCTGCTCCTGTCCACGGCGGCGGCGGCCATCGGCATCATTGCGCTGGTGCTGATCCTTTATGCGCTGCTCCAGAACGGGTTCGGCGGATTGTCGGCGGCTGTCTTCACCGAGAACACGCCGGCACCGGGCTCCGCCGGCGGTCTTGCCAACGCGATCTTCGGCAGCGTGATGATGAGCGTGGTCGCGGTCATCGTCGGCACGCCCATCGGCATGCTGGCGGGGACTTATCTCGCCGAATATGGCCGCCATTCCTGGCTTGCCTTCGTCATCCGCTTCACCAACGACATCCTGCTCAGCGCGCCGTCGATCCTGATCGGCCTCTTCATCTACGAGCTGATCGTGGTGCGCATGGGGCATTTCTCCGCTTATGCGGGCATGGCGGCGCTGGCTGTGATCGTGATTCCGGTCGTCGTGCGCACCACCGAAAACATGCTGCTCCTGGTGCCCAACACGATGCGCGAAGCTGCGGCTTCCATCGGCGCGCCGCGCAGCGTTTCCATCCAGGCCATCACCTGGCGCGCGGCGCGGGCGGGCATTGTCACCGGCGTGTTGTTGGCCGTGGCGCGCATCTCCGGCGAGACCGCGCCGCTGCTGTTCACCGCGCTGAACAATCAGTTCTGGTCCGCCGATCCGAACGCGCCGATGGCGAGCCTTCCGATCGTGATCTACCAGTTCGCGAATTCACCCTATGACGACTGGCACCATCTGGCCTGGGCGGGTGCTCTTCTTATCACCGCGGCAGTTCTGGTGCTCAGCATTGGCGCCCGCCTGATCGAATCGAGACAGAGATAGACCATGAACGATATGACGCGCGTGGATCAGGGAATTCGCATCGATGTGCGAAATCTCAACTTCTTCTACGGCAAGAACCGTGCGCTGAAGGACATCACGGTGCCGCTGATGGACCGCAAGGTCACGGCGTTCATCGGTCCCTCGGGCTGCGGCAAGTCCACGCTGCTGCGCGTGCTCAACCGCATCTATGAGCTTTATCCGAACCAGACCGCCAGGGGCGAAGTGATCTTCGACGGCGAGAACATCCTCGGCGGCAAGGTCGATCTCAATCTGCTGCGCGCGCGCATCGGCATGGTGTTCCAGAAGCCGACGCCGTTCCCGATGACGATCTACGACAACATCGCCTTCGGCATTAAGCTCTATGAGCGCATGCCCAAATCCGAACTGGATGGCCGCGTCGAGCACGCTCTGATGCGCGCGGCGTTGTGGGGCGAGGTGAAGGACAAGCTGAGCGATTCCGGCCTGTCGCTTTCCGGCGGCCAGCAGCAGCGCCTGTGCATCGCGCGCACCGTGGCGACGAAACCCGAAGTGATTCTTCTGGACGAGCCGTGCTCCGCGCTCGATCCGATCTCCACCGCGAAGATCGAAGAGCTGATCGACGAGTTGTCGAACGAATATACGATCGTGATCGTGACCCACAACATGCAGCAGGCGTCGCGCGCGTCCGACTACACCGCGTTCATGTTCCTGGGCGAACTCATCGAATACGGCGCCACGGAAGAAGTCTTCACCACGCCCAAGAACAAGCGCACGGAAGATTACATCACCGGCCGTTTCGGTTAAGCGGCGTAGTCTTCCGCCAGCGTTGCGTCCTTGCGCGTGCCCGACATCGCGTTGAACACGAGGCTTAGCGCATAGCTCACTGCCAGATTCAGCACGAGCGACGACAGCGCGGCGTAGCAGGGCAGGGCGATCCCGCCGATGTGCAGCACATACACCGACGCCTTGAAGCCGGAGGCCGCCGCCATCGCCGTGCCCGCGCCGATACCCGCGATCCAGCCGATCAGCAATGCGCGCGGATGCAGCCAGCGTGTGTAGAGGCCGAGCAGCACCGACGGCAGCGTCTGGATGATCCAGATGCCGCCAAGGAGTTGTAGTTCGATGGCCGTCGTCGCTTGCCCCTCCAGAATAAAGACAAGCGCGCCGCCCTTCACCACCAGCGACACGATCTTGGCCACCTGGCTTTCCTGCGCGGGCGCGCAATCCGGCTTGAAGAATTCGCGATAGATGTTGCGGGTGAAGAGATTGGCGCAGGCGATGGACATGATTGCCGCGGGCACCAGCGCGCCGATGGCGATGGCCGCGAACGCGACGCCCACGAACCAGCCGGGAAACATCTGCAGGAACAGCGCGGGCACCGCATAGTTGTTGCCGAAGCGCGCGAAGCCGTCGGCATATTGCGGCATCGCTTTCACGCCCGCCGCCAGCGCCATCGTGCCGAGAATGGCGACCAGTCCCAGCACGATCGAATAAGCGGGGAGCGCCACCGCGTTGCGCTTCACCACATGGCGGCTCGATGAGGACAACACACCCGTCGCCGCATGCGGATAGAGGAACAGCGCCATCGCCGAGCCGAGTGCCAAGGTCGCGTAAGAGAACGCACCGGGATTGGCGAGCGCATCCG
>JBQCJO010000211.1:0-3895 GCA_051952735.1 Rhizomicrobium sp. | reverse complement strand
GTGTTCGCCAATCCGAAGCTCACCATTGTGATCGCCGGCGATGCGGGCGGCCGCAAGGTTCCGAAGCAGCCATTGCCCGGCCCGGACAAACCCTCGACGCCGCCGAAGCCGGTGAAGACGCCTCCGGTGGCCAGCGGAAAAAGCCCGGCTCCGCCCGCGGCGCCAGCGGCCACGCATTCCGGGGCGCCGAAAGCTTCTCCGAAGCACTAATTGCTTGTGAGTCGCTGTAGCCGGCGGGCGGTCTGGCCCCGTCCGCTCTGCTAGGCTCGAATCATGAAGATTCGCCGTCTTTCCGAAGGCACGATCAACCGCATCGCCGCCGGCGAAGTGGTGGAGCGTCCGGCCAGTGCCGTGAAGGAGCTGGTGGAGAACGCGCTTGATGCCGGTGCGCGGCGGATCGACATCGCAACCTCAGCAGGCGGCGCCGATCTCGTCCTCGTCGAAGACGACGGCGAGGGCATGGAGACGGACGATCTGTCTCTCGCCGTCGAACGCCACGCGACCTCGAAGCTTCGCAACGACGATCTTTCGACCATCGCGACGATGGGCTTCCGCGGCGAGGCGCTGCCATCCATCGGCGCCGTTGCGCGGCTTTCCATCACCAGCCGCACCAGGACAGGCGAAGGTCACGAAATTCATGTCGAGGGCGGTACTGTGGCCGGTCCGCGCCCCGCGGCGTTCCGCGCGAAAGGACAAAGCGGCACGCGCGTGGATGTGCGTGAGCTTTTCTATGCGACGCCCGCGCGCCTGAAGTTCATGAAGTCCGCGCGCAGCGAAGACATGGCCACCACGGATGTGGTGAAGCGGCTCGCCATGGCGCGGCCGGACGTGGCGTTCACGTTGACGCTGGACGGGCGGCGCACGCTCGATCTGGAAGCGGAAGCCGATATTTTCGACGGCAGGCTGAAACGGCTGGCGAAGATCATGGGCCGCGAATTCGGCGACAACGCCGCGCCGGTCGATGTCGCGCGCGAAGGCGTTCACATCACGGGCTTCGCAGGCTTGCCGACCTACAATCGCGCCAACGCGCAGATGCAGTTTTTGTTTGTGAACGGCAGGCCGGTTCGCGACAAGCTGCTGATCGGCGCGGTGCGGGGCGCCTATGCCGATTTTCTGGCGCGCGATCGCCATCCGGCACTGGCGCTGTTCCTGGAATGCGATCCGTCGTTTGTGGATGTGAATGTGCATCCGGCGAAAACCGAAGTGCGCTTTCGCGACGCCGGGCTGGTGCGCGGGATGATCGTGTCCTCGTTGAAACGTTCATTGGCCGATGCCGGTCATCGTGCTTCGACGACCGTTGCAAGTTCGGCGCTCTCGTCATTTCGCCCCGAAGCGCCATCCTATCCGAGCAATGTGCGCCCGTTTCCTGTGTCGCCGGGCATGGCGAGCGTTGCCCGCGATTTCCAGTCGCCGCTGTTCACGGGTAATGCCGCTCCAGCCTACTCGGCGCGCGTGGAAGAAGCCCCCATAGAAGCTCCACCCGCTGAGCTTCCGCTCGGCGTGGCGCGCGCGCAGTTGCATGAGACTTATGTCGTCGCGCAGACGGCGGATGGTATCGTCATCGTCGATCAGCATGCGGCGCATGAGCGTCTCGTCTATGAGCGCATGAAGAAGGCGCTGGCCGAGGGCGGCATCGCGCGCCAACCGCTGCTCATTCCCGAAGTGGTGGAGCTCGATCCGGCGGAAGTGGACCGCATCGCCTCGCGCGCGGGCGAGCTGGCCGAACTGGGCCTCATCATCGAGCCCTTCGGTCCCGACGCCGTGATGGTGCGTGAAACGCCCGCGATGCTGGGCAAGGCCGATCTGAAAGGCTTGGTGCGCGATCTCGCCGACGACATCGCTGAAACCGGCAGCGCACTTTCGTTGACGGAAAGGCTGGAAGAAGTCTCCGGCACGCTGGCTTGCCATATGTCCGTGCGCGCGGGCCGGCGCCTCAACGCCGAAGAGATGAACGCGCTCCTGCGCGAAATGGAAGCGACGCCGCACAGCGGCCAATGCAATCACGGCCGCCCGACCTATGTGGAGTTGAAGCTCTCCGATATCGAGCGGCTGTTCGGGCGGCGCTAAAGATCGCGCACGAAACGCCGCGTGCCGGGGATGCCCAGTGCGGCTTCGAAATCCGGCGCGTGCTTCTCCTCGGCGAATTTGAAGCCGGATTTGGCGTAGTTTCTTTCCGCCGCATCGTTGCCGACGAAGATGCTGATCTGCGCGCGCTTGAAACTGGCGGCGCGCGCGACGCCAAGCTCCACCTGCATCAGCGCATAGGTCAGCCCCATGCCGCGGAATTCTGGTTTCGTCGCCACGTTCTCGATGGTCCAGGCGCCGTCCTCGCCGGTGGCGGCGGAGATGATGAAGGCGCCGCGGGGCCAGAACTGTTTCTGCTCGGATTTGGGAATGCTCATCTTGTCGCCGGCTTCGGCCATGGCTTCATACGAAGCGCGATACACGCTCTCGTCGCCGAAACCGCACATGGCGGATACGACCACGCCGTCCACTTCTGCGACGTGGAAGAGCGACCAGTGCCACCAGGATCGCGCCTTGGCGAGCGTGAGATATTTGGCGAATTCCACGCAATAGGCTTCCTCGCGCTGGAGGACGATCTCGAACCAGCCGCGCTCGAGCTGGCTGCGGGATGCGGCGACGCAGGCCCAACCGAGGAAGTCTGCGTCGTCGGGGCTGGCGGGACGGATGATGATCGACATGCCCGCACGATCCGATATTGAGCGGCGCTTTGCAAAACGGTAGGGTGCTTGCGTCGCGCTGTTTCGGAGCGTTCGCACATGTGTGGAATTTCACGGAAGAGATAATCGCGTAACCAGCGATGGTGCGCTTTGGCGCGGGCCGATGGTCCGTCTTTCCGTCCACACATTCTCCGGAGCCTTCCGTGGCCTTCTTTCGCAATACCGCCGTCAACCTGCTGAATCTGCATTACGGCCTGTTCGCCCTCGTGATGAACGGGGCAGGCGTTTTCATCTGCGTCTACCTGCTCAAAGCGGGCGTACCGATGCCGGGCGTGCTGCTGGCGATGGCGGGCATTCTCATCGCGCGCTTCGCCATCCGGCCGGCGATCGTGCCCTTCGCCGTGCGCTTCGGCCTGCAGCGAATGCTGATCGTCGGCACCGTGCTGATGTCGCTACAGTTTCCGATCATCGCGTTCGTGCACGGCGCGAATTTCGCGCTCTATCTGATGATCCTCGTCGCGGCCATCGGCGATACCGTCTACTGGTCCTGCTACCACGCCTACATGGCCGCGCTCGGCGATCATGAGCATCGCGGCCATCAGGTGAGTATGCGCGAAGCCATTGCGGCGATGGCTGGTATCGTTTCTCCGATCCTCACGGGCTGGCTGCTGATCACGTTCGGGCCGCTGACCGCGTTCGGCGTGGCCAGCGCGATCAACCTGACGGCGATGGTCCCGCTGTTCTGGACGCCGAATATCGCGGTGGCAAAGCAGGTGCCGGGAGCTTTCCGCGCGGCGCTGCCGGGTGTTCTCTTTTTCGCGGCGGATGGATGGATCGGCTCGGGGATCGTGTTCGTCTGGCAGATCGCCTTGTTTGTCTCGTTGAACGGAAGTTTTCTGAACTTCGGCGGCGCGATGGCGATTTCCGCGCTGGTTGGTGCGGTTGCCGGATTGTTACTCGGCCGTCACATCGATGCGGGGCACGGCAGTCGCGCGGTGTTCTTCGCGTTGGGGCCGTTGGTGGCGATGGTGCTGTTGCGCGCTCTGTCCGTCGGCCATCCGGTGTTCGCCGTCGCCGCGAACGCGCTGGCTTATGCCGGATCGTGTCTCTATGTGCCCACGCTCATGACGGCGGTTTACAACATCGCCAAGCGCTCGCCCTGTCCATTGCGCGTCCACGTCGCGACCGAAGGTGGATGGGATACGGGTGGCGCG
>JBQCJO010000210.1:0-3785 GCA_051952735.1 Rhizomicrobium sp. | reverse complement strand
GCGACGGGTTCTTCGGGCCCGCCACGCACATCTATCACAAGCATCCGCCGACGGGCTGGACGTCGTTCGACGGGCCGCTTCGTCCGCGTGCCTTCGATGCGGTGAAAGCGACGGAGAAGGGCGATCCCAACCGGATCATCCCGCTCATGAGCAACGCCAACTGCAAAATCGATATCTGGCGCTGCCAGGCGTCGATGCCGACCTTGGCGCGCAATGCCGATGGTGATCTGCTGTTCTTCATCCATGCGGGCGAGGGCGATCTGTTCTGCGATTTCGGCCATCTGCCGTATCGCGAAGGCGACTACATCCTGCTGCCGCGCGGGACGATGTGGCGGCTCGAGACGAAGCAGCCGACGACAGTGCTGCGCATTGAAGCGACGAACGGCAGCTACAAGCTGCCGGAGCGCGGCATCCTCGGCCCGCACGCGATCTTCGATCCGGCGGCGCTGGAAACGCCCAAGCTGGACGATGCTTTCAAATCGCAGCGCGATGGCGAGTGGACTGTGAGCGTGAAGCGGCGTGGTGAACTCACCCGGATCACTTATCCGTTCAATCCGCTGGACGCGGTGGGTTGGAAGGGCAACCTCACGGTGCTGAAGCTGAACTGGCGCGACATTCGCCCGGTGATGAGCCACCGCTATCATATTCCGCCGAGCGTGCATTCCACCTTCGTGGCGGACCGTTTTGTCGTTTGCACTTTCGTGCCGCGCCCCATCGAAAGCGATCCCGGCGCGCTGAAAGTGCCGTTCTATCATTCGAACGACGATTACGATGAAGTGATCTTCTACCATCAGGGCGAGTTCTTCAGCCGTGACAACATCCATCCCGGCATGATGACGTGGCATCCCAACGGCTTCACGCATGGCCCGCATCCCAAGGCCTTTGCGGCGGGGCAGAAGGCCGCCAAGACCATGACGGATGAAGTGGCTGTGATGATTGATGCGCGCGATCCGCTGGACATGCTGGAAGCGGCGGAAGGGACGGAAGATCGCGGTTACGCGGATAGCTGGAAGCCCAAGGCATGAAGCTGGCATCGTTGAAGAGCGGGCGCGATGGCGCGCTGGTGGTCGTTTCGCGTGATCTGTCGCGCTGCGTCGCTGTTCCGCATGTTTCCATGACGTTGCAGCACGCATTGGATCATTGGGACGAATGCGCGCCGCGGCTTCAGCAGGTCTATGATCTGCTGAACGAAGGCAAGGCGGAAGGCGAACAGGCGTTCGATCCGAAAGCCTGCGCTTCGCCACTGCCGCGCGCCTATCAATGGGCGGATGGCTCGGCTTACGTCACGCATGTGGAACTGGTGCGCAAAGCCCGCGGCGCGGAAATGCCGCCGAGCTTCTGGACCGATCCTCTCATGTATCAGGGCGGTTCGGACTCTTTCATCGGCCCCTGCGATCCGATCCTCGCCGCGGATGAGACTTGGGGCATCGATTTCGAAGGCGAAGTCGCCGTCATCACCGATGACGTGCCGATGGGCAGCATGTCGGACGCCGCTGCGAAGCACATCAAGCTGCTGATGCTGGTGAATGATGTTTCGTTGCGCAACCTGATCCCGGCGGAACTGGCCAAGAATTTCGGCTTCTTCCAGTCCAAGCCCGCCAGCGCCTTTTCGCCGGTGGCGGTGACGCCGGATGAACTCGACGGCGCGTGGAAAGACGGCAAGGCGCATCTGCCGCTGACCGTCACCTATAACGGCCAGGTCTTCGGCCATCCCGACGCGGGCGTGGACATGACGTTCTCGTTCCCGCAGCTCATCGCCCATGCCGCCAAGACGCGCGCGCTGGTGGCGGGGTCTATCGTCGGCTCCGGCACGGTGTCGAACAAGAGCGGCAATGTCGGTTCGGCGTGCCTGGCGGAGAAGCGCACGCTGGAAACCATCGAAAGCGGCAAGCCGATGACTCCTTTCATGAAGTTCGGCGATCGCATCCGCATCGAGATGCTGGACCGCGACGGCAAATCCATCTTCGGCGCCATCGATCAGCAGGTGAAGAAGTATGAGTGACTTCGCGCTCTACGGCTATTTCCGCTCCTCCGCCGCCTTTCGCGCGCGCATCGCGCTGAACCTGAAGGGCATCAAGCCGGAACTGCGTTTTGTGCATCTTCTGCGCGATGGCGGCGAGCAACACACGCCGGAATACAAGGCACTGAACCCGCAGGAGCTGATCCCTTCGCTGGTGCATGACGGGCACACGATTACACAGTCCCTCGCGATCATCGAATATCTGAACGAGATCGTGCCGGAGCCGCCGCTGCTGCCGAAGGATGCTTACGGCCGGGCGCGTTGCCGCGAACTCGCTTACGTGGTGGCTTGCGATATTCATTCGGTGAACAATCTGCGCGTCGGCCAATACATCAAGCGCACGTTCAAGACACAGGACGAAGACGTGTTCTCGTGGCAGCGACACTGGATCACCGTTGGCTTCGACGCGCTGGAGAAGATGCTGGCGTCCTCGCGGGACACCGGAAAATTCTGCCACGGCGATGCACCAACCATCGCAGACATTTGTCTCATCCCGCAGGTCGCCAATGCGCGGCGGGTGAAGCTGGAAATCGAAACCTGGCCGACCATCGCGCGCATCGAAGCGCATGCACTGACATTGCCGGCGTTCGAGACCGCGCAGCCGAAGAACCAGCCCGATGCCGAGTGACGTCAAAACGCTCGAGCATATGACGCTCGATCTGGATCACTTCCTGCCCTACCGGTTGTCGATCCTGTCGAACCGTGCATCGGACGCCATCGCGCAGCATTATTCGGATCGTTTTGGTCTCTCGGTGCCGGAGTGGCGGGTGATGGCGGTGCTGGGCCAGACACCGGGCATGTCCGCGCGCGACGTGGCGCAGCGCACGGCGATGGACAAGGTGCAGGTCAGCCGCGCCGTCGCCTCGCTGGTGGATGCGCGCCGCGTGAAGCGCGAAGGCGACGAAGCGGACGGCCGCGTGACGCGCCTATCGCTGACGGCCAAAGGGCAGGCGATCTATGACGAGGTCGTCCCACTGGCGCTGCATCTGGAAGAAGTGTTCCTCGCTGCGCTGACGCCGGAGGAGCGCAAGACGCTCAACAAGCTGATGGACAAGCTGACCGACCGGATCGGCCACCTGCACGTCATTCCCGGACAATCAGAATAGCCAGCGCCTTCGGGCCATGTGCGCCTAGCTCGAGCGTCTGCTCGATGTCGCCGGTGCGCGACGGACCGGTCACGAAATTCAGTGTGTGCGGCAATCCCTTCGCCTTCGCCCGTGCGATCACATTCTCCATATGCGGAACAATGTCGGACGCTTTCAGCACGGCGATCTCGAAACCGGGGCGGAAATGCCAGGAAGCCGGATTTTCCGATGCCGCCGGATAGGCGAGGGTGCCTGTCTCCGCGATGCCGAACGGCGCGGTGGTGAGTGCGGCATCGTCAGGCCCCGGGGGCGTGCGCTTTACGGCGACCGCGCCGGTATCCATCGCCTGCGCATCCGGCGCGATATGGATCTCCGCAGGCAGGTTCTTGCCGCGCAGGAGATCGGCAACGGCGCCCGCAATCTCATCGGTGCTGTTCAGGATGCGCACATCGGCATCCACGACCCGCGCGCGTTCGGCGAATGTCGCTACCGGATCGGATGGCGGCGTGGGTGGCACATATTGCGCGGGCCGTTCCGCGCTTTTGATGCGCTGGTCGCGGATGGCGGAAAGAATGTCGTCGCGCGCGCACAAAGCCACGCCATACAAAATTAGTGAAACGAAATTCCATGAGGCCCGGGCAGAACGCACACACCAAACCAAACATTCTGCAAAGGCCTTC
>JBQCJO010000209.1:0-4714 GCA_051952735.1 Rhizomicrobium sp. | reverse complement strand
GCCCAGAACTTCGCCGCCCATGAAGGAAGGTGGATCGCTCGCGGGGAACGTCTCCTCGATCTGCTCGTCGATCTTGCCGTTCCGCCTGGTTCCTGGCGCCATGGCTATTGTCCCAGAGTTGCGCACGCACGCTATCAGCTATGCGGGCCTTTCGTAACGGGTGTGTGATCTTCATGAAACCGCCGCGCATGCTAGCGTCGCCGCTTCATGAGGGGGCTATCATGACGAAGATTTCCCGCAGAGAACTGTTGGTTACCGCGGCCGCGCTGGGTGCCACCGCCGCATGGGCGAAGGGACCGGCGCCCTCGCGCACGAATTGGCAGGAACGGCGGGAGTTCTATCCCGAAGGCGTAGCCTCCGGTGACCCCGACAGCACCAGCGTCATCTTGTGGACGCGCCGGCCTTATGCCACTGGACACAAAACGCCCCGGCTGATCGTCGAGGTCGCTGAAGATCGCGCCTTCGCGCATGTCGTCGCCACAGCCAAAGCGAATGCGCCGGAGGAATCCGATTGGACCGCGCGTGTTCTCGTTGGCGGGCTGAAACCGGCAACGGAATACTGGTATCGTTTCACCGACAGCGACGGAAATGGCAGTCGTGTCGGCCGCACCATCACCGCGCCGACTGAAGACGATCCGCGCCGCGTGAATTTCGCCTTCGTGTCGTGCCAGAACGCGAATTACGGCGCACAAAATGCCTATCGCCGCATGATCTATGAGGACCAGCGCACCGCGTCGGAAGACAAGCTCGCGTTCGTGCTGCATCTTGGCGACTTCGTCTACGAGCTTATGTGGTATCCGGAAGAGCGCGCGACATATTACGATCGCAAAGTCCGCGACCTCGTGCGTTACGAAGATGGCGAAAAGCACGAAGACTTCCATGTACCCACGACGGTTCACGGCTATCGCGCCGTCTATAAGGCTTATCTGCACGATCCCGACATTCAGGATGCGCGCGCCTATCTGCCGTTCGTGACGATCTGGGACAATCACGAGTTCTCCTGGCAGGGCTGGCAGTCGCTGCAGAATTTCGGGAAGGGCAATATCCCGTCGCAAACACGCAAGGTCGCCGCCATGCAGGCATGGTTCGAGATTCATCCGGCGCGCGTGACCAAGAAAAATCCCTCCCTGGAAAAATTCGATCCGCCAACAGTGACGAACGCGCCGATCACGGCGTTCGACGACAACGGGTTGGGCGCTGAGCCAAACAACATCACCGCTGTGAACAGCCTCATCGGCTATCGCGCACTGCGGTTCGGAAAGAACGTCGAGCTGATCCTGACCGATCAGCGCTCTTATCGCTCCAGAGACCCCATGGACGATCCGGCGACGAACGCGCTGGGGGACTTCCCGTTTATCCCGGAAGACATCCAGATCGTGCTCGATGGCGGCCGTGACGCGAACGGCGGCAAGCCCCCGGAGACCATCAAGTTCGGCGATGTCACGTTCGCCAACTACCGGAAAGACCAGCCGCCGGCGACGTTGCTCGGCGCGACGCAGAAGGCGTGGTTCATCGATAAGCTGAAAACTTCGCAGGCGACATGGAAAGTCTGGGGCAATACGCAGGCCACGCTCGATATGCGCGCCGACCCGCACAATCTGCCCGATGGTATGGGCGGCAAGACATGGCCGGACAAAAGCTATGGCGGTTTCGGCACCGGCGAACCTTGCGCGGCCTATGTCGAGCGCAATGAAATCTATGACGTTATCGCGCGCGAAGGCATCACCGGATTTGCCGCCGTCGCGGGCGATCGGCACAGCTTCTGGGCCGGCGTGGCGACGAAGTCACTGCCGCCGCGCGGCTTCGAGCCGGTGGGTATCGCGTTCGTCACCGGCTCCCTCTCGGCCCCGGGTATGGCCGAATCGAGCGAACACCATTTCAAGAAAGACGATCCGTCACAGCAGCTTGTCGTGGTGCAGCGCGAGAGCGGCGCGTTTGAAACCACGGTGAATCTCACGGTGCATCATGGCGTGCGGACGGCGCTGGAATACGCCAAGAGCGGCGACATCGCGAAAGCGCGCGCGCTGCGCAATCCTGATTGCGCGCCGCATGTGTCGTTCGTCGACATGGGCGGTCATGGCTATGGCGTCGTGCGTGCCAGCACTGACCGGATGGATACCGAATTCGTTTGTATCCCGCGTCCAGTCGAGCGGAGCGCGACGGACGACGGCGGGCCGCTGCGCTATCGCGTGGTCCACTCAGCAAAGCTGTGGGGGAAGGGCGAGCGCCCGGTGCTCGAACAGAGGCTCATCGAGGGCGACGCCAAGCTGTCCGTCTAGTCGCTGGCTTCGTTTCGGGGAAATTCCACGCGCACGATCAGTCCGGGCTCGTTGTCGCGCGCGCTGATGGCGGCGCGATGAAGGCCCGCGACGGCGGCGGCGAGATTCAGCCCCAAGCCATTGCCGGACGTGGTGCGGCTGGCTTCGCCGCGGTAGAAACGGCTGAAGATGCGGCCACGCTCTTCCAACGGCACGCCTGCTCCATTGTCGGCGACCTCCAGAACGGCGTGATCGTCGTGCGCGGATAGTGTCACATGGATCAGTGAGCCCTTCGGCGTGTGCCGGATCGCGTTGTCGATCAGGTTCGCGCCAAGCTGCGTAATCAGCTCGCGGTCCCCGAAAATCTGCAAATTCGGTTCGATATTGGTGTGGAGCACACGGTCTTGCTCCTCTGCGGTCGGCGCGAAACTTTGCGCCACGTTCAGCACGATGGCGCTCAAGTCTATACGCCGGAATCCCGCCCGCCGGCTGCCGGATTCGATCTGAGCAATGCGCAAAATGGCCGCGAAGGTCTCCAGAATTGTGTCCGCTTTGCCGATGGCAAGTTCGATCGCCTCCCGGTATTCGACAGGATCGCGGGCCCGTTCATGCGCGTCATCGAGTATCTGCCGCAGATGGCCCAGTGGTGTGCGCAGATCATGCGCGATGTCGGTGGAAACATGATGCAAGGCGTCCATCAAGACCCCGATGCGATCCAGCATGCGGTTCAGGGTCGCCGCGAGACGGTCCAGATCGTCACCCGATCCGTTCAAGGGAATGCGGCGGGCGATGTTTCCCTCGATGATGGCTTCGGCGGTTCGCGAGAAAGCATCGATCCGCTGCACGAATGCCCGGCTGACGATCGTTCCGCCCGCCGCCGCCAATGCAAGCGTTAGCAGAAGTCCGAAGCCGAATACGCGCAAGAAAACGTTGTCCAAAGCCTGCAGTCTGCCGACATCGTCGCCGATCACGAGCCAGAGATCGGGCGAAAGCTTGAGGCGATAGACCAGCAGGCGTTCCATCTCGCCGGGCGCTTCGTCGCCATCCGGCGGTCCCAGCAAGTGCTTCCATCCTGGTATCAACGGTGGCCGCGGAATATCTCCCAGAATTCGCTGGCCGTTGGATTTGAACAGAGTGTAATTCAGCCCGCCCGCGATCTTGTGGGCCTGGCGCCCGTGAATGGCGTCCATCATGTCGGGCATGCCGCCGCTGTCGAATTCGTCTTTCAAGGCGAACGCATCGGCTTCGATACGCGCGCGTTCCTGCTGATTGAGCGTCGCCTTTACGTTGATATAGACAAAGCTTCCGACGGCGACCGTCGATACGCCGAAGATCAGCGCGAACAGCGCCGCAAGCCTGAAGCTGGTGGTATTAAAGAGTCTTGGCAGGCGCACGCAGGCAATATCCGGAACCGCGAATGGTGTGGATCAGTTCGGGGTCGCCGCCACGATTGATCTTGGAGCGGAGCCGGCTGATATGGGTCTCCACGATGTTGGTGCGTGGATCGAAATGAAAATCCCAAACGCCTTCCAGCAGCATCGTTCGCGTCACGACTTGTTCGGCATGGCGCAGGAGATATTCCAGAAGCTGAAATTCGCGCGGCTGGAGATCGACGGTATCGCCGCCGCGCGTCACCGAACGTTTCAGCAGATTCATCTCCAGATCGGCGGCCTTCAAAATCGTAACCTGATCGCTGACACGCGGTCGCCGCGCCAAAGCGTTCACCCGTGCGTTCAGTTCTGAAAAGGCATAGGGCTTGACCAGGTAGTCGTCGCCACCGGCCTCGAGGCCTTCGACACGATCATCGATGCCGCTCATGGTCGTAAGAAAGAGGACGGGCGTGAAGATCTTCGCACCGCGCAAAGACTTGACGAGCGTCAGGCCGTCCATCTTGGGCAGCATGCGGTCCACGATCAGAACATCATACGGAACGCCTGTTGCCAGGTGCAGACCTTCGCGGCCGTCGGTGACGTGATCGACCGCGTGGCCGTGTTCCTGAAATCCGCGCTTCGCAAACGAAGCGGTTTCAGCATCGTCTTCGATCAATAGCAATCTCATGGTTCGTCCGGCGCTTCGATGGCGCGCTCCCCCGCGAAAGCCGCCATCGATACAATCGAACTATACCGCCTTATGTAAAAAGCAATACTTCACGGCAATTTCCGACGAATTATCAATCCTGCCGGCACGGCCTGCCAATGAGCGCTGGTGCATCTTGTCCGCGGGTCCCGGCCCCGCTCACTCCGGGACGCCGGGGTGCGTGTAGATGATTTCACAGCAAGATTTGCGCCGGGCATCCTCCTACGCCGCGCCACGGCCGATGGAACTGTCCGTCATTGTCCCGACCTATAACGAGGCGGGCAACCTCGCAGTGCTGATCCGAAAGCTTTCGCAGGTGCTTTCGAGGATTTCCTGGGAAGTCATCTTCGCCGATGACAATTCACCCGATGGAACGCATC
>JBQCJO010000208.1:0-2082 GCA_051952735.1 Rhizomicrobium sp. | reverse complement strand
GGCATGGCACGTCTGTCGCTTACTTATGTCGGCACCGCCGATCAGCTTCACGACAGTCTTGCGCAGCAGAAGGTCGATCTCAGCCAGAAGAATGCCGGCGGCCTTTACACGCTGGCGCTTCAGGACGTTGACGCGACAACCACGGCCGGGCAGTGAGCGCGCTCCTCCGCAACATCCCCAACATCCTTACCGCGCTCCGGCTCGCGGCATCGCCGGCTATCGTCGCCTTGCTGTGGCGCGGCCATGACTATGCGGCGCTGATTGTCTTCGCCATTGCCGGCATCACCGATGCGCTGGACGGCTATCTCGCCAAGACTTTTCATTTGCAGACGCGCTTCGGCCGCTATCTCGATCCCGCCGCCGACAAGCTTCTGATGCTGACGTCGTTCCTCGCGCTCATGGTTCTGGGCGTCACGCCGGTTTGGCTCACCGCGCTCGTCATCACGCGCGATGCCTGCATCGTGATCGGCATCGGGCTTGCGTATCTATGGGCCTTGCCGCTGCGCGCGACGCCGAGTTTTCTGGGCAAGGTCAGCACGGTCGTGCAAGTGGCCTATGTCGGCCTCGTGCTGGTGCTGCTCACCTTCGACATCAAGACGCGCTGGCTGATCAACGCAGCCGAGATTGCGGTTGCGGTGTTCACGGTGGCCTCCGGCCTCGGCTACGCACAGCTTTGGCTGCGCGCGGCCACCCATTCGCGCCGCACGGCCTGAGCTTGCCGCAGCAGCTTCCATTTCCATTTGGCGCGCGCACCGCGCTCACGCGCGAGGACTTCGTCCCGTCGCTCGCAAGTGCGCCCGCGCTGGCGTTCATCGACTCCTGGCCGAACTGGCGCGTGGCGGCCGCTGCGCTGCACGGCCCATCGGGCGCGGGCAAGACCCATCTCGCCGCCATTTGGCAGGCGCGGGCGAACGCGCAGGTTGTCGCCGCGAAGGAATTGAGCAGCGGCGTGGCGCACGATCCGGCGCTCCCTTTGATCGTCGAAGATGTGGACAGCGCGCATGTGAGTCCCGCGCGCGATGCGGCGCTGTTCGCATTGCTCGAGCACGCCCAACCGTCCGCCCCCGTGCTCCTCACCGGCCACGAACCGCCATCGGTCTGGAAGACGGCGCTGCCCGATCTCGCGTCGCGCTTCTCCGCGCTGCTCGCCTTTCCGCTCTGGGCGCCGGACGATGAATTGCTCGCCGCCATCGCGCGCAAGCTGTTCCACGATCGGCAGCTTGCGGTGCCCGATGCCGTGATCGCCCGCATGGTGACATCGCTGGAGCGCAGCCCTGCCGCGATGCGTGATTTCGTGGCCCGGGCGGACGAGCGGGCGCTGGCCGAGGGCAGGGCGATCAACCTGGCCCTGGTCCGGGAGATGCTGTCCGGGGAACCGTCATCGCCATGACACGGTAATCTTTATCCTCTAGGATTCCGCAATCCTGGCTGCACAGAACATGGCTAAGTCCCGCTTACATATGGAAGAATCGACACAAGCGTCGCTGGATACCTTGCCTTTGGGCACCCCGGAAACGGAGGTGCCCGAAGTCGGCGCGTCGTCTGTGGAACTCACTTCGCCGGACCGGTTCGTGAACCGCGAACTGTCGTGGCTGGCCTTCAACCGCCGGGTCCTCGAGGAAGCACAAAACCGGCGCCACCCCGTGCTGGAGCGGCTGCGATTCCTGTCGATCTCCGCATCCAATCTGGACGAGTTCTACATGGTCCGCGTCGCGGGCCTCAAAGGCATGGTCACCGCGGGCATCGCCACGCCCAGTGATGACGGCCATACGCCGGCCCAGCAGCTCGCGCGCGTGGAAGAGGTCGCGGGCAAGCTGATCGCCGATCAACAGGCGATGTGGCCGAAGCTGCGCGTCGAATTGCGCGAAGCCGGCATCACGGTCATCGCGCCGGAAGAACTCACCGAAACCGAAGCCGCATGGCTCGAAAAGGAATTCCGCGAGCAGATCTTTCCGGTGTTGACGCCGCTGGCGCTCGATCCGGCGCATCCCTTTCCCTTTGTCGCCAATCGAGGCTTCGGCCTGGCGCTGCAGCTCGAACGCGTGCGCGACAATGTGCGACTGCAAGCGCTGATTCAGATTC
>JBQCJO010000207.1:0-5162 GCA_051952735.1 Rhizomicrobium sp. | reverse complement strand
CTTCGGCGCGGAGGACGAGCACACCCGCTTCTCCAGCGTGGGCACGTTCAGCAACGACCGCGGGCACACATCGATCTACAGCTTCTACGGCCAATATCAGAAGACGCTGTTCGAGACGGTGACGCTGACGGGCGGCGTGCGCTACGACCATCACGACCAGTTCGGCTCGCACACATCCTACAAGCTGGCCGGCGCGTGGCAGGTCTTCGACGGCACCGTGCTGCACGCCAACTATGGCGACGGCTTCAAGGCCCCGTCGCTTTATGAGTTGTTCTCACAATACGGCACGCCGGGGCTGAAGCCCGAAACGGCGCGCGGCTGGGAAGTGGGCGGCACGCAGGCGTTCCTCGACAACGGATTGCAGGCGACGCTGACTTATTTTTCGCGCGACACGAAGAACCTGATCGACTTCCAGAGCTGCTTTGTGCCCGCGCCGCCGGCGCAATGCGCGGTGCAGCCCTTCGGCTTCTACTTCAACATCGACCGCACGCGCGTCACCGGTGTGGAAGCGCAACTCGAAGGCCACATCACGGACGCGATCAAGGTCACGCTCGACTACACCAACATGGACTCCAAGGATCGCACCACAGGCCTCGCGCTTGCGCGCCGCCCGGACAACACGGCGAGCGCGACCCTGAGTTGGGATCCGTCGAACTGGGGATTGGCTGCAAGTCTGTCTTATGTCGATCGCGAGATCGATCAGTACGACACCTCCACCGTGCCGCCGACGTCCTTCGTGAACGGCAGCCACACGACGGTGAACCTGCTTGGCCATTACGACTTCGATCAATGGAGTCTCTATGGCCGCGTCGAGAATGTGTTCGACGAGCACTACGAGCCCACGCTTGGCTACGGCGCCGAAGGCCGCGGTTATTTTGTGGGTGTGAGGTTCAAGCAGTAGGACATCACCTCCCCCTTGTGGGGAGGTCGAAAATTCGCAAGCGAAGCGCAGCGGATTTTCGGGTGGGGGGAATCTGTGCGCGATCCCCCCACCCGGATCGCTTCGCTCTCCGACCTCCCCACAAGGGGGAGGTGATTTGGAAGGCTAACTCGCGAGCGCTATCGGCCGTGCTGTATGGCGGACTTTGCGGTAGATGCCGCGCACGTCCGCGTCGTCGGGGGCAAATGCGGTGCTGGCGCCTTCCATCGTCTCGGCCGCGCCGAGTGCGAGATAGCCGTCCGGCGCGAGCGTGTCCGCCAAGCCCTGCAAACAGGCGCGCTTGGCGAGCGGCGCGAAATAGAGAAAAGCGTTGCGGCAGAAGATGACGTCCATCTCGCCGAGCCAGCCGTAGGAATCCAGCAGATTGAAACGGCGGAAGCTCACCATGCGGCGCAGGCGCTCGCTGATGCGCCAATGCTCGCCATCCTGCGCGAAGTAGCGCACCAGCATCTGCGCCGGCAGTCCGCGCTGCACTTCATATTGCGAGTAACGCCCTTCGGCAGCGCGCGCGATGGCGGTGCTGCTGATGTCGGTGGCGATGAGATCGATCCGCCAATCCTTCGCGATTTTCGCTTCGTCCAGAAGAATGGCGAGCGAATAGGGCTCCTGGCCGGTAGAGGCCGCGGCGCACCAGATGCGCAGGCGGCGCGTCGAGGCGCGCGCAGACAGAAGCGACGGCAGGATCACGCCGCGGAAATGATCGAAGCAGGACTTGTCGCGGAAGAAAGATGACTCGTTGATCATCATCGCGTCGATGACGGCGCGGGCCAGTTCTTCCGGCGGATCGCGAAGCTCCGTCATCAGTTCGTCGGTCTTGCGGAAACCATAGCGGCGCGCGACGGGCGCCAGACGGCTCGTCGCCAGATGCGTCTTGGTCGGCGCCAGATGAAATCCGGCGCGCCGTTTCAGAAGGTCGGCAAGGCAGGCAAAGTCGGCGGCGTTCACGCGGGCATCCTCACACCAACCCCGTCAGCCGGAATTTTTCCTTCAGCGAGTCGCGGTCGAACGGCTTGAGCACGAAGTCATCCGCGCCCGCGACCAGGACTTCAGCGATGTGATCGACGTCGTGCTCGGTCATGGCTGCGATGATGACGGGCTGCTTCTGCGTCCGGCCGCGCCGGATCGCACGCACAAGCTCTATGCCGCCCGCATTGCCCAGATTGACCAGCACGACATCGGGCATCTGGACCCGGCAGGCATCGAGCGCGCTCATGCTCTCCGCCGCTTCTTCGGCGTAGAACTTCATCTCCTCGAGGAGATGGCAGACGACCTTCCGGATGACCCGGCTTTCGTCCACGACGAGGCAATGCTTCACGGTGCGCGGCCTTCGGACCTGAATCGCCGTGAAGTCTAGAGAACAACGGTAAATTGAAGTTGAAAGAACGGACTCGCGTCTTAACTAACCGGCAACGAGTTCGACCACGCCATCGCGCGCCGAAAGCGTGAGCCCGGCATTCACCCCGCGCGCCAGCTTGTGGGTGAGATAGGCCTGGATCGAGCGGCCATCGAGTTGCGCGACAGGTTCGCCCAACGCGGCTTTTTCGACCTCTTCCAGAAGCCTGGCATTGGTGCCGGTCGCGCGCACCGTGAAACCGGGTGCCGTGGCGCTGGCGGAAGTCTCGACTTTCACCTGCCCGCCGCGCGGCAAGCTGTCCACCGCGAGCAGCGTGGCGTTCATCAGCAGCTTGGCCCAATCCTTGGGCCAGTTGAGCGGCGCGGCCTGCCAGTCGATTTCGACTTTGCCGCCATTCACAAGGCCTTTCACGACGCGGCCGACTTCGTTGAGATCCAGCTCCGCACCCGCCGAACCCGCCGCGCCGAACGCCACGCGCGCGAACTGCAGACGCGCCGCCGCCTGCTCGGCGCTGGAGGCGACCAGCTTCAGCGCGTCGGCGCGCATCGCGGCATCGCGCTCGTCTTCCAGCACTTCGAGGCCGTTGACGACCGCCCCGACAGGACTGACAAGGTCATGACATACCCGGCTCACCAGCATGGCGGCGAATTCCAGATCGTTCATGGGCGTGCTCCCGGCTTGGGCAGTCATGGTTTGCATCCGGTTACCTTCTTAGACCGCTGTTAAGGAATGATTAAGATGGCATCAACTGCCGCGCCCTCCTCCCTTGCCTGTGCTCTGGCCGATATCGCGGCGCGGGCGGGCGAGATCGTGATGCGCCATTACGCGGCGGAATCCATTGCGTCGCGCAAGAAGGACGATTTCTCGCCCGTGACCGCGGCGGACGAGGAAGCGGAAGTCTTCATATTGGCCGAGCTGGCGAAGGTCGCGCCGGACGTGGCCGTGATCGCGGAAGAACAGGTCGCGTCCGGCCATGTGCAGAAGATCGGTGCGCGCTTCTTTCTCGTCGATCCTCTGGATGGCACCAAGGAGTTCATCAACCGCAACGGCGAGTTCACGGTGAACATCGCAGAGATCGAGAACGGCAAGCCGGTGCGCGGCGTCGTTTATGCGCCGGCCAAGGGACGGCTCTGGTTGGGTGAGACGCCGGGGGGCGCATGGGAAGTGCCGATGCAGCCGGGCGCGACATTCGCGTGCGATGCCTCGCATGCGATCCATGTGCGCAAAGCGCCTGCCGACGGGATGATCGCGGTGGCGAGCCGCAGCCATCGCGACTCCAAGACCGACGAATATCTGGAGCACTACAAGATCAAGGATTTCATCAGCGCGGGATCGTCGCTGAAGTTCTGTCTCGTCGCGGCGGGCGAAGCCGACATCTATCCGCGCCACGGCCGCACGATGGAATGGGACACGGCGGCGGGCCATGCGGTGTTGATGGCGGCGGGCGGCAGCGTGACGCGCACCGACGGCTCACCCTTTATATATGGCAAGACAACAGAGGATTTCGCCAACCCGTTCTTCGTGGCGAAGGGCGGGTGATTTATTCGGCGGGATGGTGCCTGTTGGCGCGCGGATGATCAGCACGCCAAGTGTGATAGCTCATCCAGAGACCAAGAATGAGCAATGGCGGCGCCACGAAATAGAGAAGTCCTTCGAGCGGTGTCACGCAGGTTCTCCTTTCGGGGCATTGTAGATCGCGAGGGCGTGAAAAAACACCCCGGTCAGAAGACCAGCAGCCTGAACAATACCCGGCGTATTGCCGTTTAGAACCAATGGCTGAATGAGCGACGCACCGACAATGGCATAGCCATAAGTATTCAAAATCGAATTTCCGGTCTTATAACGCGCACGCCGTGATGCTTTTTTGGTTTCGGCCATTGCCCTACCTCCCGCCTGCAAACCGATCATTCGCGATCGAGCGCCAGAAGGGCAAACCCGCCGAGGGCAATTTGTCTTCGCGGTCGCCGGCGAAGACAAATTATTACCTACTGATCGTAGTTGTGACGGCTGGAGTAGAAGACCAGCGCCATGAGTCCACCACCGACGAGGATGGTGACGACGACGCCCAGCACCATGAACACCCAGCCGGCGGTCGATACCTGCACATCGCCCATCGCGTTCCACGCCTGCACCGCATAGACGATGGCGGCGGCCAGAAATGCGAGCAGCACGATGATGGCGAACCAGCCGCCGATGCCGAGCTTGCGCGAGGTTGTCTCGTTTGAATCGTTCATGACAAAACTATAACGCGCGGCGGCGCGGATTGTTACGCCGCGCGGACCTTCAGCGTCGTTCCGTCCGCGCCTGTGACAATCAGCGCGGCGCCCTTGCGCGGGCTGGAACCGTCGGCGGTGACGGCGCGCCAGCGGGAGTCGTCCACCAGCACCGCGCCGTGATCGCCTTCGAAATCGGAGAGTGCGGTCACGCGGCGGCCCGTATATTGCGCGCTGCGGTCGTTGAGATTTTCATGGGTGTCGCGGTCGGCGCGGCCAAGCCGGGAACGCTTCCACAACACCGTCGCCACCACGGCGATCACCGCGAAAAGGAAAACCGCGAGCCGGCCGTCGAGCGACGGCACGGCGAATTTCAGGATGCCGACGAAGAGCGCGGCGATCCCGGGCCAGAGAAGATATTGCGTGGTGCTGGCGATCTCGAACGCGAGCAGCAGTGCGCCCAGCGCCCACCAGTGCCAGGCGGGCTGATTGTTCAGAAAGTCGGTGAGCGCCTGCATCGTCTTATGTCCCTGCCGGACGGCCCGGTCCCGGCGGCGGCGCCGTCGTTCCGGCGGGAGGCACCGAGCCTGCGCGCGTGCGCGACGGCGTTGCGGCATTGGAGACCTGCTGCGAAATCGCTTCCTTCGTCAGCTCG
>JBQCJO010000206.1:0-10794 GCA_051952735.1 Rhizomicrobium sp. | reverse complement strand
CGGTGCAGCACATTGCCGGCGGGCGCGATGTGATCGCCGATTTCAGCCAAGCCAAGGGCCGTTTCGCGCTGCTGATTTCCAATCCGCAGATGCCGTACGAGGTGTTCGCGTGGGATCAGAAATCCGCGCCGCGCCAGATCACGCACAACAACGATTGGCTGAAGGATTACAAGCTCGCGTCAACGCAGGAGATTGCGTTCAAGAGCAAGGACGGCACCGATGTTCACGGCTTCCTGGTGAAGCCGCCGAACGGCGGCGCGCATCTGCCGACGATCCTGCGCATCCATGGCGGCCCGCAGTCGCAATTCGCCGACGAGTTCATGATGGAATGGCAGGTGATCGCGGCGCACGGCTATGCGGTGGTTGCCGCCAATCCGCGCGGCTCGACGGGCCGCGGTACAAAATATTGCGCGGGCATCTACGCCGATTGGGGCAGCGTCGATGTGCAGGATGTTCTCGCCGCGACGGACTACGCCGTGAAAGCCGGCGTGGCCGATCCCAACCGGCTTGGCGTCGGCGGCTGGTCCTATGGCGGCATGCTGACGAACTACACCATTGCGAGCGACACGCGCTTCAAGGCGGCGACGAGCGGCGCATCGATCTCCGACATTCTCGGCGGTTACGGCAACGACCAGTATGTCCACGACTATGAAGTGGAGCTTGGCCTGCCATGGAAGAACACCGCGACATGGCTGAAAGTGTCGTATCCTTTCCTGCATGCCGACCGCATCAAGACGCCGACGCTGTTTCTCGGCGGTGACGCGGACATGAATGTGCCGCTGCACAATGGCGAGCAGATGTATCAGGCGTTGCGCAGCATGAAGATCGACACCCAGCTCATTGTCTATCCCGGCCAGTATCACGGGTTGACGGTGCCGAGCTATCTGAAGGATCGCTGGGTGCGTTATCTCGCCTGGTACGACAAGCATCTGGAGCACTGACGCCGCCGATTGCAGCCTCCGCCCCGCGCGCTACACTGTGCGCAGGTCGGGGGGCGGCATGGCATCGGGAAGTTCGGATTCTGGCAGCGGTCCCGGCTCGGACAAGCTTGCCGCGCGGCTGGCGATGGCGGACACGCCCTCCGAAGAAGCGCGCGAATATCTGCGCGAGCAAACCGAACTCACCCGGCTCCAGAAGCAGAATCTTGTCGAGCAGAACGCTTTCGAAATCTCGCATCTGCGCTGGCGGCGCGCGACCGAGTGGATGAGCGGCGTCTTGCGGATCTGCATGGTCTTTATCGGGCTTGTGGTCGTCATCGGTATCGGCATGGCGATCTGGAACGCGGCTATCGACAAGGGGCTCACCATCGAGGCCTTCAGCGTTCCGCCCGATTTCACGCAAAGAGGCATCACGGGCGAAGTCGTCGCCAACAAGCTCCTCGACCGGCTGGCGGATTTCCAGCAGCAGACGCAATCCAATCGCGCGGCCTCGTCCTACGAAAACAACTGGGGCGACAACATCAAGGTGCAGATTCCGAACACGGGCATCTCCATCGGCGAAGCCAACCGCTATCTTCACCAGTGGCTCGGCAAGGGCACGCGTATCACCGGCGAGATCTATCGCAGGTCGGATGGAAAGATCGCCGTCACCGCGCGCGCGGGCGCCGAGGCAAGCCCCACTTTCATCGGCAGCGAAGCCGATCTCGACAAGCTGGTGACGAAGGCGGCCGAAGCCGTTTATCGCGCGACGCAACCCTATCGCTATGGCAGCTATCTTTCGCAACAGGGGCGGGAACGCGAAGCGCAGGCGATCTATCGCAGGCTGATCGCAACCGGCCCCTTCGTCGAAAAACTGTGGGGACATATCGGGCTTCGCTGGGAAGCCAACAAGGCCGGCCGCCCGGATCTCGGCGCGCAGCAACTGAAAACCGCCATCGCGCGCAAACCGGATTTTTCGATCGCCTGGATCGATCTCATGGACGATGAGAGGGCGCTTCAACACGAAGAAGGGCAATTGCGGGCGGCACGCGGTGCGGTGCGGCTGAACAATCGCGACGCGAGCGTGTCCTCCGCGCGCATCGAGCAATACAGGCTGGCGTCCCAGGCCGGCGTTGCCGCGGCGCTCGGAGACTTTCTGGAGGTCGAGCGCACCCATAACCGGATTGCGCAGCTCTCCAGCGAAGGCGATATCGAGGCGAATGGCGAGGTGGCGCTGCAGTCTCTTATTATCAATTGCGGTGCGCTCCACGATGGCGGTTGCCTGCGCAAAACCGTCAATCGCCTGCCGTCCACCGATGATGCGGCGGTCAAACTCCAGCGCAAGATCGCGATCGCGTCCGCGCAGCTTGCGCTGGCGCAATATCCGGTAGCGGCGGCGCAACTTGGCTCGCTTGTTCCTGGCGTCCGGCAGCGGCCGTCTCTGGCGTTTCATCTGGGCCGCAATATCTATCCGGCTCTCGGCCTGACACAGGCACAACGCGGAGACTTCAAAGCGGCGCACATCTGGATGGATCGATCTCCGCTCGATTGCTCCTCTTGTCTGCGCATGCGCGGCACGATAGCCGGACTGGAAAAGAACTGGCGTGGCGCCGACTATTGGTTCGCGCGCGCGGTGCGCGCAGCACCGTCCGTTCCGTTCAACTATACCGACTGGGGCGTGATGCTGATGGCCAAGGGCGATGCCGAGGGCGCCATCGCCAAGTTCAGAATCGCAAACCAGAAAGGCCCGCGTTTCGCCGATCCATTGGCGATGTGGGGCGAGGCGCTGATCGCCAAGAACCGATCCGATCTGGCGCTGGCGAAATTCGAGGAGGCGAACAACTATGCTCCCAATTGGGGGCGTCTCCATCTGAAATGGGGCGAAGCGCTTCTTTATACGGGCGACAAGACCGGTGCGAAGACGCAATTTGCGATCGCATCCGGGCTCGATCTGACGCCGGCCGACCGTGTCCGACTCGCGAAGGTCATTCAGGGCTGAAGCAGAATAAACTCGCGGGTTTGCTGGCGGCGGCATACACAGAGAAGCGGTGCGCAAATCGCGCGCGGGGGGCGACATGGAGATACACAAGCCGAAAGCCGTGCATGGCTGGCGCGAGCTGCTGAAAGAGATCGGCATCATCGTGATCGGTGTGTTGATTGCGCTCGGCGCCGAACAGGCGGTCGATGCGATCCACTGGATGCATCAAGTGGATGCGGGAGAGGCGATCCTGAAGGGTGCTTTCGCGAAAGAGGTGCAGAACGCGGCCTTGCGCGACGTGGAAAACGATTGCGTCACCAAGCGGTTGGCTTTCTTGTCCGCGGTAGTGCAACGTGCGTCGGAAGACGGCCGTTTGCCCGCGCTGGATGAAGTCGGCCATCCGCCTTACACGCCCTGGACCATCGGATCATGGCAGCCGCTGGTCGCCAGCCAGACGATTTCGCATTTGCCGCGGCAAAAGATGATCGACTACTCCATCATCGCCCAGACGACGACATTTCTTAGCGGCGAGAGCGATCAGGAAGAGGCGCATTGGACGATTTTGGACACGATGGCCGGCCCGGGACGCAGGCTGAGCGACGCCGAAGCCGAGCAGTTGCGGATCACGTTGGCGCAAGCCTCGGACGCCAACATTCTCATGCACAGGACGGCGGAAAATTTGCGGAACGCTATAAGAGCGACGAAGCTCCTGGACCCAATGTTGTTCGATGAGGCGGTCCGCGCCGCCATGCGCGACAAGAAAAACGCCGCTATCTGCCGCGCGCCCGCATTGCCGCTCCAACACGACACGAAAGCAAACACACATGGTTGAACTCGCGGACGGTACAGCGCGATCCAGGCATGGCACCTTCTTCGGCGAGCCGCGCGCGCTTGCTTATCTCGCGTTCACGGAAGCCTGGGAGCGCTTCTCTTACTACGGCATGGCGGGGCTTCTGGTTCTTTATATGAGCCAGGCGCTTTTCACGCCCGCGCATATCGGAAACGTTGCGGGCTTCGCCAGTTTCCGCGCGGGGCTGGAATCGATCTTCGGACCACTGTCGCCGCTCGCGCTCGCCTCGCAGATCTATGGTCTCTACACCGGCTTTGTTTACTTCACGCCTGTGTTCGGCGGCTGGATTGCGGATCGCTGGCTTGGCCGTCGCAATGCCGTGGTGACCGGTGCCATCCTGATGAGCGGCGGTCACATCGCGATGGCGTTCGATCAATCCTTCCTGCTCGCGCTTCTGCTGCTCATCACGGGCTGCGGCTTGCTCAAGGGCAATATCTCCACGCAGGTGGGACAGCTTTATGCCGAAGACGACGCTGCGGGGCGCACGCGCGGCTATTCGATCTTCTCCATGGGCATCAATGTCGGCGCCACCGTGGGGCCGCTTGCCTGCGGATTGTTGGCGCAGCTTTACGGATGGCATGCCGGCTTCGGGCTCGCGGGCGTTCTGATGCTCACGGGCCTTGCCACCTATCTTGCCGGCTATCGCACGCTCACGGAGGAAACGCCCAAAGCCAATCGCACGCAGAGCGCCGCGCCGCTCGGCGCGAAGGAGTGGCGTGTGATCGCGGCACTCGCGATTGCGATGGCACTCACCGTTCCGCAATCCGTTGCCTATTATCAGAACTCCAGCATCGGTTTTGTCTGGATCGATCAGCATGTGAATCTGGATTTCTTCGGCTTCCACATCCCGACGCCCTGGTTCGGCTCCATCGATCCTTTCATCAGCATCGTGTTCGTGCCGGTGCTGATCGCGCTGTGGAAATGGCAAGAGCGTCACGGCGGCGAGCCGGGCGAGATCATGAAGATCGCCACCGGCGCGATCATCGCGGCCATCGCCAATTTCCTGGTCGTGGTGGGTTGTCTCACCATGACGCGCGTCTCCGCGATCTATCCCATCGTCTATGACGTGCTGCTTGGCGTCGCGTTTCTCTATTACTGGCCGCCATTGCTCGCGCTTGTCAGCCGCGCGGCGCCGCCGGGGTTGAAAGCGACGCTGATCGGCGCGGCATTCCTCGCGCTGTTTGTCGGCAATATCCTCGTCGGTTGGGTCGGTACATTTTACGAGCACATGACGCCGGCGAGTTTCTGGGCGCTCGAAGGCGCGATCGCGGCGAGCGGTGCTGTGCTCGCATTCTTGCTCGCGCGGCCGCTTCATCGCATGTTGGGTGCGTGAAGGGGATTTGATCGTGCCGGGTAGCGAAGAGCGCAAACCGCAAGGCGTGGCCAAACTTCTGGGCCTGGAAGATGTCGTGGACAACGGCGCGCAATCGGGCCGCGCGATTCTGCATTTCCGCGCCACGATGGACATGTGCCATTCCGGAGGGATCGTGCAGGGCGGTTTCGTCACCGGCTGGCTCGACATGGCGATGGCCAATGTCGTGCTGTCGAAGACCAACTACGAGCAGAACCTGCTGTCGCTGGAAATCAAGGTGAGCTTCCTTGCTTCCGCCGGCCCCGGCCTCATCGTCGCGGAAGCGTGGGTCGAGCGCATGGGCCGCTCGACGGGATTTCTCGAAGCGCGTCTCACCAACGAAGCGGGCAACGTCCTTGCGAAAGCAAGCTCGACCGTGAAGCTCGTGCCGATGAAGCGCTGAGCGCGTTCAGTTCGTCAGCGAGAAGACGTGGAATTCATCGGCGATGCGTACCGGCGCGATCGCGCGCGGCTCGTGCAAGGTGTCTTCCGGACGCCAATCCAGATGAAACAGGATCAGCCGCGCGCCGTCCTCGGTCCGGTCGGCGAACGGCAATTGCAATTCCTGCGTCATTCCTTGCGCACCGCGCCGCAATCCGATGCCCACGCCGCCCTCTGCGATCTGCGAATTGCGCGCCAGCCGCGAATGCCATTGATCGATCGGCGTGTATTGCCGCCATTCGAGGCCGGCGATCTCGCGGCCGAGCGCGCGCTGGATGGCCGTGCCGGAAAGACGGCAGCGGCTGCTCTCACCGGGCCGCACTTCGAAGATGCCGATGCCGGGAAGCAGGTCCTTGACGCGCGATGGTGAAAGCTGCGCGCGGGCCGGCGGCATATCGCCGTTCCACAACGACAGCCAGTAGCGCGCGAGCTTCTCATTTGCCGGTGAGAGAGAAAGCTTCTCGAATGCGGCAAGCGCCACATCGCGTCTCATAGCCGTCATGCATGCCCCCGAAGCAGCCATCCCGCAGGAATCGGAATCAAGTCTGCTATAACCGGCGGCCTCAATCCATCGCACGGAAGTTGTCATGCCACTTTCCAATGCCCAAATGCGCGACGTGGAGTCGATTCTCCACCCCTACACCAACCTCGTGAAGCATCGCGAAACCGGCCCCGTCATCTTCGAGCGCGGCAAGGGCGTGTTCGTCTATGACGACAAGGGCAAGGACTATATCGAAGGCATGTCCGGGTTGTGGTGCACCTCGCTGGGCTGGGGCGATGCGGTGCTGGCCGATGTCGCCGCGGAGCAGATGAAGAAGCTCGCTTATGGCCATCTTTTCGCCGGCCGCAGCCACGAGCCGGGGATCGCCCTGGCGGAGAAGCTGAAAGAGATCGCGCCCTTTCCCGTCGGCAAGACGTTCTTCGCCAATTCCGGATCGGAAGCAAACGACGCGCAGGTGAAGTTCTTCTGGTATGCGAACAACGCGCTCGGCCGCACCAAAAAGAAGAAGATCATTTCGCGCAACAAGGCCTATCACGGCGTGACCATCGCGAGCGCCAGCCTGACGGGACTGCCCGGCAACCATCGCAGTTGGGATCTGCCGCTGGACTTCGTGAAGTTCACCGATTGCCCGAACTATTTCCGCGATGCCGAAGCCGGCGAGAGCGAAGAGCAGTTCTCGCAGCGCATGGCGAAGAATCTGGAAGTGCTGATCGAGCGCGAAGGCGCCGATACCATCGCCGCGATGATCGCCGAGCCGTTGCAGGGCGCCGGTGGCGTGATCCTGCCGCCGAAAGGCTATTTCGCGGCGATCACGAAAGTGCTGAAGAAGCACGACATCCCGCTCATTTCCGATGAAGTGATCACCGGCTTCGGCCGCACCGGAAACTGGTTCGGCTGCGAGACGTTCGGCTTCCAGCCGGACTCGATGACCGTGGCGAAAGCCTTGTCATCCGCCTATCTGCCGATTGCCGGTGTGATGCTCTCGCCTGAGCTGTGCGACATCATCGAAGCGGAGTCCGGAAAGATCGGAACGCTCGGCACCGGATTCACCTATTCCGGCCATCCGGTTGCGGCTGCCGTGGCGCTGAAAACCATCGAGCTTTATCAGGAGCGCAACATCCTGGATCACGTTCGCAAGGTTTCACCGCGCTTCCAGAAGCGTTTCGCGAAGCTGGCCGAACATCCGATGGTGGGCGGTGTTTCCAGCGTTGGCCTCATCGGCGCCATCGAGCTTGTGTCCGACAAGAAGACGAAAGGCACGTTCGATCCCGCGAAGGCCGTCGCGCCCACGATCTCCAAGCACATCGAAGCCGAAGGCCTCATCACGCGTCCGCTCATGGGCGATCGCATCGCGCTCTGCCCGCCGCTCATCATCAGCGAAAGCGAGATCGATGAAATGTTCGATCGTTTCGAGCGCGGACTTGCCAGCGGCTTCGATTGGGCGAAGCGCGAAAACCTCGTCGCGATGTAGGTTTTCGTGAGACAAAAGGTTCCTTGATTATCTTCGGAACCGTTGCCTCTATGCATCGTTGAATCTGCAAGGCGCGTATTGCTGCAAAAACAAGATGACTGAGAAGTCATGAAGCAGCGATACGCGCTGCTGTTGTTTTTCGCGAGGAGCATCACCATGGCCGAACCCTTCAAACTCTCTCCGCTTCCCTGGGCGCAAGACGCGCTTGCGCCGACCATCAGCGCGAACACGATCAGTTTCCACTATGGCAAGCATCACGCCGCTTATGTGAAGACGCTGAACGAACTCGTCGCAGGAACGAAATTCGCCGACATGAAGCTGGAGGAAGTCGTTCGCCAGACTGCTGGAAAGGACGATGCGAAGGATCAGAAGATCTTCAACAACGCCGCGCAGGTATGGAACCACGATTTCTACTGGCGCAGCCTTGCGCCAAAACCCGGCAAACCGTCCAGCGCACTGAAAGCGGCGATCGAGGAATTCGGCGGTGAAGAGAAACTCATCAAAGATCTGGCCGAAGCCGGCAAGACCCAGTTCGGTTCCGGCTGGGCCTGGATCGTTTCCAAGAACGGCAAGCTCGCGGTCGAGAAGACGCCGAATGCCGTCAACCCGATGGCCAAGGGCACGAATGCGCTGCTCACCGTGGATGTGTGGGAACACGCCTATTATCTCGACTACCAGAACGCGCGGCCGAAATACCTCGAAGAGGTGCTGGCGAAGCTGCTGAACTGGGATTTCGCGGCCGAGAATTTGGCCCAGGAATCTCACCCCGTCCGAGCGGCGGCGTAATTATATTTCCTGAATGGAATGGAGCGCGGCGGAAACATTCGGTTTCCGCCGCGTTTTTATTTTCTCAGACTCTTCTTGACGTTCGCGTAAACGGAGACTTAGCCTCCCCGCCAACTGGAAACGCTAACGAAGGGCCGGCCAGAGGCGACAAGCCCGCCGGGTAATGAGATGGGTAAGACCTATTCGATCCGCCAACTCACCAAGGAAATGGGCGTCACGTCCCGCACGCTGCGTCACTATGAAGACGAGGGCCTGCTGTCGCCGGAGCGCCAGGGCCTGGCGCGCATCTATTCGCAGCGCGACCGCGCCCGCCTGCAGCTGATCCTGCGCGGCCGCCGCGTCGGCTTCAGCCTCGCGGAGATCCGCGAAATCCTCGATCTCTACAATTCGGAAGATCACGGCGTCGCGCAGTTCCAGCACAGCCGCAAGAAGTTCGCCGAACGCATCGTGGCGCTGGAAGCGCAGCGCAAGGATATCGACGAGTCGATCGCCGAGCTGAAGCTGGCGCTTTCTCGCGCCGACAACTTCCTCACCGATCACCACGCCGAGCAGAATCCGCAGCGCGTGAAGATGACCGGCTATTCCGTGATGCCGGCAGCGGAGTAATGAACTCCCCGCTGCAGGTTGAAGCCCCGTCGTGGAAGACGGAGGATCTGCGCATCTTCGAGGACGGCGTCGCGAAGTTTCTGGAACGCGAAGCCGTCCCGAATGCGGAGAAATATCTGAAGAACCATCAGGTCGATCGCGCGCTGTGGAATAAGGCGGGCGAGGCCGGATTTCTTTGCACCGAGATACCGGAAGAATATGGCGGCGCGGGCGGCACGTTTGCCCATGACGCCATCATCGCCGAACAGCTCGGGCGTCTCGGCGTCGATGGCTGGGGCGTGGTGCTGCACAACGGCATCGTCGCGCCTTACATCCTGCATTACGGCAGCGAAGAGCAGAAGAAGCGCTGGCTGCCGAAGCTGGCGACCGGCGAACTTGTCGGCGCCATCGCGATGACGGAGCCGGGCACCGGCAGCGATCTGCAGGGTGTGAAGACTGTCGCGAAGAAAGACGGCAATCACTATTCGATCACCGGCAACAAGACCTTCATCACCAATGGCGGCACGGCGAATTTCATCATCGTCGTCGCCAAGACCGATCCGACGCAGGGCTCCAAAGGCATTTCGCTGATCGGCGTGGAAACGGATCAGGTGGATGGTTTCCGCCGTGGCCGCATCCTCGACAAGATCGGCCAGAAGGCGAACGACACCGCGGAGTTGTTCTTCGACGACGTGCGCGTTCCGCCGGAGAACCTGATCGGCGGCTATGAAGGCCGCGGCTTCATCCAGTTGATGCAGCAGCTTCCACAAGAGCGCCTCATCATCGCGGTGCAGGCGATTGCGGTGATCGAGCGGGCGCTGGCGGAAACGATTGCCTACGTCAAAGACCGCAAGGCGTTCGGCAAGCAGATCATCGAATTCCAGAACACGCAGTTCAAGCTGGCGGAGTGCAAGACGGAAGCCACCGTGGCGCGCGTCTTCGTCAACCACTGCATGGATCTGCATCTGGCCGGAAAGCTGGATGCCACCATGGCGTCGATGGCCAAGCTCTGGCTCAGCGATCTGCAATGCAAGATCGTGGACGAGTGCCTGCAGCTTTTCGGCGGCTACGGCTACATGAACGAATACCCCATCGCGCGCATGTATGCGGACAGCCGCGTGCAGCGCATCTATGGCGGCACCAACGAGATCATGAAGCTGCTGATTTCGAGGAGCCTCTAAAAACGTGTCATGGCCGGGCTTGACCCGGCCACCCATCGAAGCCCGCGTCCGCGGGCGCAAAGACTTCTCTCCGTCGCGCGGACGCGCGCCGGATGGATGGCCGCCTCAAGGGCGGCCATGACGGAATGACAGGAGATAATGAATGACCGACTGTTTTATCTACGACACCGTGCGCACACCGCGCGGCAAGGGCAAGAAAGACGGCTCCTTGCACGAAGTGACGGCGCTGGAACTGGGAACGCAGGTTCTCAAGAACATCCGCGACCGCAACAAGCTCGACACCAAGCTGGTGGACGATGTGGTGTTCGGCTGCGTTGATCCCGTGGGTGAGCAGGGCGCAGATATCGCGCGCCTTGCGGTGCTGAACGCGGACTATTCGGACTCGACGGCGGGTGTGCAGATAAACCGCTTCTGCGCGTCGGGCCTCGAAGCCTGCAACATGGCGGCGGGCCAGATCATGAGCGGCCAGTCCGACATGACCATCGGCGGCGGCGTCGAAAGCATGAGCCGCGTCGGCATGGGCGCGTCGGGCGGTTCATGGTCGGTCGATCCGAACATCGCATTCAAATCCTACTTCTCGCCGCAGGGCATCGGCGCGGATCTGATCGCGACGATGGACGGCTTCTCGCGCGATGACGTGGACGCCTACGCCGTGGAAAGCCAGAAGCGCGCGGCGAATGCGTGGAAGAACGGCTACTTCAAGAAGTCCGTCACGCCGGTGAAGGATATTCT
>JBQCJO010000205.1:0-6692 GCA_051952735.1 Rhizomicrobium sp. | reverse complement strand
TCTTCACTTCGACGAAATTGCCGATGTGAACGTCGTCTTCGAGCACCGCGCCGGGGCGCAGCCGCGCATAGGGACCAACCAGCGCGCCCTTGCCGACCTCCGCGCCTTCCAGATGCGAATGCGATTTGATCTGCGCGCCGCCGCGCACCGTCACGCCGGGCCCGAACACAACATAGGGGCCGATCTGCGCATCCGCTTCGATCACCGTGTCATGCGCCAGATAGACGGTTTCCGGCGCCGTCATGCCGACGCCGTCGTTCAAAAGCTTGCTGCGGAGGCGCTGCTGCATAGCGGCTTCCGCGTCCGCAAGCTCGGCGCGGCTGTTCACGCCCATCACCGTGACTTCATCGGTTTCGGTGACGGCGCTGCGCACGCCGTCGGCCTTTGCCACCAGCGGAACTTCCGGCAGGTAATATTCGCCCTGCGCGTTATCGCTCTTCAGCTTCGCGGCCCATTCGAAAAACTTCGCCGCATTCGCCGCCGAATAGGTTCCGGCGCAGCACAGGTCCACGGCGCGTTGCGCGGCGGTCGCATCCTTGTATTCGACGATGCGGTCCAGAAACCCGTCCTTGTCGAGGATCACGCGGCCGTAATGCGCCGGGTCCTTCGGACGGAACGCGACGATCGAGAATCCGGTCTTCGCCGCGGAGTCGAGCGACTCCCGCATCATCTCCGCGCGCGCCAGCGGCATGTCGCCATTGTTGATGAGCACGGCACCGCTGAAATCGCCCAGCGCGGCTTTCGCGCTTGCGGCCGCGTGGCCGGTGCCGAGCTGCTTGTCCTGGATCGCGGTCTGCGCGCCGAACTGCGCTGCCAGCGCGCGCACATCTTCCATATGCGGCGCGGTCACCACCACGATGCGCTCGATGCCCGCGCCGCGCATCGCCGCGATGACATGGCCGAGCATCGGCAGATGCGCGATCTCGTGCATGACCTTGGGCCTCACGGATTTCATCCGCGTACCCTGGCCGGCTGCCAGAATGATTCCCGCTCGCGCGGTCATGGGTTGTCCGTGGTGGAGATGCGACGCCGTCTTTTGCGATAACCCGCGTACAAATCAAGGCAAAATGACGATTTGCAACATTATATTGCGCGAAGGCCGTCCCGCCGGTTAACGAGTGGGCATGACCGCTCTTTCCTTGCCCGCCCTGATTTTCGACCTCGACGGAACACTGGTCGATACCGCGCCCGATCTGCTGGCTGCGATGAACGCGGTCCTGACGCAGCAGGGGCGGCAGACGGTCGATCCCGAAACGCTTCGGCACATGGTGGGCTTTGGCGCTGCTTCCCTTATTCGCCAAGCCATGGCGGCCACGGGCGATCCCGTGGAGGACGAACGCCTTCCGAAGCTGGTGAACGATTTTGTCGTCCATTACGGCGAGCACATCGCCGACGGCAGCGTGCCGTTCCCTGGCGTCATCGAAACGCTCACCGCATTGAAAGCAGGTGGCACGCCGATGGGAGTGCTGACCAACAAGCCGCAAGAGCTTGCCCTGCCGTTGCTCGATGCGCTGGACATGAGCAGGTTCTTCGGCACGATTCATGGTGCCGGCCGTTTTTCCTATGTGAAGCCCGATCCGCGCGTCTTCCACCATGTGGTGGACGAACTGACCGGCAATCCCAACGCGTCGGCCCTCATGGTCGGCGACAGCACGACCGATGCGAAGACCGCGCGCGCCGCGAATGCACCCGTCATTCTTTTGTCTTACGGCTACACGCCCGATCCTGTGGAAACGCTTGGCGCCGATGCGGTGACGGGCGATTTCCGCGATATCCCCACGCTCGTGCGGGAGATTTTCCGCCGCTGACACGCCGTCAGATGGACGGAACGCAACACGACTTCGCCGCATTTCCTATTATCATGGCCGTCGTTTGGGGGGATGAGTCCATTCCGCGCCAGTGCCGCGGTGCCCCAGGAGATTTTGTGGCCACATTGGGTTTCGACCGGGACCGGTTCATCGCGGTGGCGCAACGCCTGTTGCCCGCCTTCGACCGCTTGCTGATGAAGAGCGCGGCGACGGAAGAGCATCAAGTCTTCCCCAATTCGCTTTTTCCATGGACCGACTATCTGAAAGAGCAGACGCGGGTCATCCGCGCCGAAGCCGAAGCGCTGCTGCGCAATCGCATGGCGATACCTTCGGTGCGCGAGATTTCGCCCGATCACGCAAAGATCGCCGTGGACGACAAGTGGCGGTCGTTCTTCCTCTGGGGCTACGGCGTGAAGATCGAGGACAATTGCGCGCGCTGCCCCGAGACTGCGCGCATTCTCGAAAACATTCCCGGCCTTCTCACCGCGTTCTACTCGGTGATGCTCGCGGGCGCGCATGTGCCGCGCCACACCGGACCGACCAAGGCGATCCTCACTTCGCATCTGGGACTGATGATTCCGCGCGAGCGCGAGAAGTGCCACATGACGGTGGGCGACGGAAATAATGTCGTGTGGAAGGAAGGTGAGATCGTTATCTTCGACGACATGTTCCCGCACGAAGTCTGGAACGACACCAGCGAAGATCGCATCATCCTGCTGCTGCATATCAAGCGGCCACTGAAATTCCCCGGCTCGCTGCTGCGGGATCTGTTCTTTGCCGGTCTGCGCGCCAGCCCCTTCGTGCGCGATGGCTTGCGCAATCTGGACCAATGGAAACAGAAAAATGCCGTGGCCGGCGCGACGCCGCCGGAGCGAATGGCGGCGGAATAGCTGTCCCAATTCGGTCGCTTGACGGGCAGCGGGCCCGTGGCGTCCAAATAGAAAAGCATTCGGAATGAGGCTCGCCATGCACCGGTTTGTGACGGTTCTGGTTTCTGTCTGCCTGTTCGGCGGAATGGCTCTGGCGGCGGAGCAAAGCCGTCCGCCGCTCTATCTTATTTTCTTCAAGCCCTGGTCTGCCGACCTTGGTGCGAACAACGAGAAGATCATCCAGACGGCCGTTGTGAAAGCGAAGGCGCTTCCCCAATCGCATGTCACCGTCCTTGGCTATGCCGACATGGAAGGCAGCGCGAAGGCCAATCTCGATCTGACGAAGAAGCGGGTGGACAATGTGCGCCAGGCGCTCGTGCGCGACGGTTATCCCCGCGATCAGATCAGCGTTCTGCCCTTCGGTTCGGTGAAGCCCATCGGCGATTCACAGGAATCCCGCCGGGTGGAAATCACGATCCGTACGCCCTGATTTCCGCAAAATTTCCAGCCGCTTGACGGCATCGCCGCCGCCGCCCTATAGGGCTGCTCCCCAACGGGGGCGCGTAGCTCAGCGGGAGAGCACTCCCTTCACACGGGAGGGGTCACAGGTTCAATCCCTGTCGCGCCCACCATCTAACGCCTTGTAGAACAATATTATATCCCTTGTTCTGTTTTGTTCTGGTCGGCGCAGAAATGCGAACGTCGGCAGAACACGGCAGAGGAATCCGTGGAAAATCCGTGGAAAGAGATGAAGCGAAGTTCCGCTATCGAATCCCTCTCGTGTAAACGTTTCCACTATGGCAAAGCCCGACCCCACTGGCCCCAGCACAACCGCCGTCAAACGTCTTTTGCTGCGATCAGGCAACCGCTGTGCATTTCCAAAATGCAGCGTGTCACTGCTAAGCGGTGAAACGGTCATCGGTGAAATTTGCCACATTGCCGCCGCGAAAAGTGGTGGCCCTCGCTACGACGGAGAGCAGTCGGCTACAGAGCGGCACAGCTACGACAACCTCATATTGCTTTGCCCATTGCACCACAAGGTCGTGGATGATGATGTTGAGTCCTATTCCGCTGCACGGCTGTTGAAGATGAAGGCCGATCATGAGAGCAAGGCGGAAAAAATCTCGGAAGAGGAAGCCTCTCAAGGAGCTCAGCTTCTACTGTCTGTGAATCAGGTCGGCGGAATAACGGCCCATACCGTGAATCAGACTTTCAATATCAACACATCGCTTTCCAGTGCCACGCCTGTTCCTACAACCGCGCCGACGAAAGCTGGTATGTTGTTCTTCCGACCGGGAGAAGTTCTAGCAAACGTCGGGTTTCCGGGCGAGCAACAATATACATTCGAAGGTGCACGCGCACACTTCCTTCGTCTTTTTGTCGCGGGTCCGCATAGTTCAGTCACACAAGCGCGGCTCCAAGAAATTTTTCGCGGGCAGTATCCATGCCCCATGTCACTCAATATCGGTCATCTTTATAGCAGGAACGAACACGGCGCGATTGTCTTCGACACAGTTGGGCAAGTCGGCATAGGTGCGCTAACTCAGGGCACCACAGGCGGCGAACTTTGGGGTCTTAACGACAGACTGTTTGTGCCGCATCAACGAAGTGCTTTTCCGGGCCAGTCGAATGAGGTGGTCACTGTCCTACCAATGGTGGCGGTGGAAAAGATGTACGTTCGTGCGCTCGCAAATTATATCAAGGTCGCTCAATCCCAGATGCACATGCCCTTTCCATACACTGTGGAATTGGGTGGTTATGGTCTCCGCGGTTGCTATCTTGGAGTCCCTGGCGGTTACAACAACGCTGGGCAATTGGCTGGGCCAATACTCTCGGATGCGTTCCGTCGCACCTACACGCTTGAAAGTGACGCGTTGGAAGTCATTCAACACACCTTGAAATCCTATTTTGAAGATTTTTACGATTTGGCCGCTTGTTCGCGCCCTGACGTTTGGACTGACGAACTCGTTGCCGCTCACGGAGTAGCGCCGCGATAGAGATTTCGTCTCGATGATTTTCTGTTGAATTGTGTATATCGCTAGTGGATCACAATGAAGAGAAAGACAGTAAAAAAGCGAAGCGCGCCGAAGGGATTTGATCTTGGCTGTCTAAGGCGTGTCGCACTTATGAGCGATGTAAGCTTCGTCCAAAATCTAAACAAAGCAAACGTATTTGGATGTGGATATGGACTGCCAGGTCATGGCCCAGGCGTTCCAGGTCTCATACTCATCTGCAAACACGGAGAGAATCTCCGGAAAGCATTTGAAGGCTTTAGACGTTGGGGAAGTGCAACGGATGGTGATGTAGTCGAAATCGATATCGCGCTCTGGAAAGATGGAACATTTGAAATGGCCATCAGCCCAGAGATGCGGAGGATGGAGTTTCGCACGCTGCCCCAGCCCTATCTGTATGATCCTTTGATGTTTGGGATGACATGGCTAAAGCCATTTGACAGTACGCATGCAAACCTTCGTTCGATTGCTGCATACACCCAACGTCTAATCTCTCCGGTGCTCATATCGGGTGGCGTTTTGGCAGACGGCGCACCGCCCCTGGTTCGCGGAACATCCCAGGATAGCGCGATAATGCCGCTCACGGATTTTCCTAACCTTCTTAAATTTGAACTCAAGATATTAGAAGAGGACGACGTTACCCCGCAGAGTGTTCTCTGGTGGAGGCGAGAGAGACGTCAGAAGCCCAAATCGAAATCGTCAAAAGAGAAAGGCGTAGAAGAAGTTCCACCTGCAACAATAGCAAAATCTCGGTCGGACACGATACGCATTGCGTTCCCCGTTACGAAAGAGAGGATTCAAAAGGCGGGATACATTCGCGACGTAAAAAGTAGAGATGGCTTTCAATCGATTTCGGACGTTCAGGTCGTACAAGCGGTAATCAACCTGATATTGAGCGCTGAAATATGTGACGGGCGCAGCCACTATTCCGGTATGGGCTCTAAATTTAACGATGAAATCTGGGATTACATATTTCGGCGCTGGGAGTTAGCAGATAGCAAAGCGTTGCCACATTTTGACGTTCAGGAGATTTGCAAGCAGATCGAATATGACGTCTCCGCATTATATCGCTATCTGAAACGCCCAGATTCCGGTCTGCTCGAAGCGAAGCAAACATCTCTGCGCGACGAAGGCTATTACAAATGACCACAGCGCAAGAACACGCTTTGGTAGATAAATTAAGTGTTTTTATTAGCTCGCGACTCAAGGAGTGTGCGAATGAACGGAAGGTAGCTGCGGAAGCTGTCAGTTCAATAAACCATCAGCCCATACTCTTTGAGCACCTTGGCGCACGACCGTATTCCGCAAGAACTCTCTATCTGAGCAGGCTAGCTGCCTCACAGTTTATGGTTGCTATTTATCGCGACGGATACGGGTTTATCGATGCTGCCAATGGAATGACCATTTCAGGGTTGGAAGACGAACTGCGATTTGCCCAGGAACAAGACGTTGACATTCTCGCCTACGTTCACTCTGACGAGAGTAATCGTGACGAGCGGCTAAAAAAGATAATTTCCGAGCTTCTAACTTCCGTAGTGCCTAGCGCTTACGACAACGCTGAGCAACTGCGAGGACGTATAAGAGACGACCTCACCGCAGCGATAACAGATCGCATCGTGCGCAATGGCAAGGAACGTAGCGTCGTTGCCGACGATCCCGACAGTGTTATTAAGCGAATACAGTCGCGCTCTAGTTTAGTCAGCCGCACTGATCTATTGGATCAGATCAAACTCGCCTTGTCAGAGCACGCAGAAGTATGCCTCTTTGGAGTTGCTGGTGCGGGAAAGACCGTTCTTGCGGCACAGTATGCTCAAAATACAAGGGCCAAATACGTCAGAGCATTTGGACTTTCACCACGCGACTTGTATCGAGCCTGTGCGACCGTTGTTGGTGGGAAGCCTCTCGATCCGACAGTTGCAGATTCCGTTCAATCCGCATTTGCTGCGTTTTCTAGCGCATGGCAAGGCGCGAAAGATTTAACACTTGTCGTTGATGAGTGCGAT
>JBQCJO010000204.1:0-7148 GCA_051952735.1 Rhizomicrobium sp. | reverse complement strand
ACCTATATCGGCGAGCATGACGGGCGGCTGATGCGGGCGCTCAAAACGATCCTCGGCTCACCCCTTATCGATGAAGCGACGGCAGTCGGACGGCGGCGCATCAAGCTGACCGAAGTCGTGGAGATGTTCGTACGGCATCTCAAGACAAAGGCGGAGGAATTCGCAGGTGCAGAGATCACACAGGTCGTTCATGGCCGGCCGGTCCGCTTCGTGGATGGCGACGATGTGGCGGACGCAAGAGCGCAAAGCGTGCTGGAAGATATCGCGCATCGCGTGGGCTTTCGCGACGTGCTGTTCGAGTATGAGCCCATTGCCGCCGCCTATCACTATGAGGAAACCGCGCCGGGCGAAGAGATCGTTCTAGTCGCCGATATCGGCGGCGGTACATCGGACTTCTCGGTCATCCGCATCGGACCGGATCGGCGCGGGCGGCTGGATCGTCGCGACGATCTTCTGGGCAATTCGGGCGTGCGCATCGGCGGCACCGACTTCGACACACGCCTGAACGTCGATGCCGTGATGCCGCTGCTGGGCCTCGGCACGCAACTCATCACCAAGGATCTGCCAATGCCTAAGGCGGTCTATTACGAGCTGGCGACCTGGGCCACGATCAACTTCGCCTACAATCACAAGACTGAGCGCGAAGTGCGTGAACTCCTTGCCGTTTCCGTCGAGCCCGAGCGCGTTAAGCGGCTGCTGAAAACCATCCGCCGCCATCTGGGCCACCGCATCGCCTTCGCCGTGGAAGACGCCAAGATTGCGCTCAGCGAAGCCGAGATGGCCGCCCTGCCGCTCGACTTCCTCGAAGCCGGGTTGCACGCGAACGCTACGCAGCGCGGCTTCGAGCACGCGATTGCAGACAAGACAAACGCGCTCACCAAGATGGCATCGCTCTGCATCAACAAGGCAGGCATCAAATCGGATGCCGTGCAAACGATCTTTTTCACCGGCGGATCGAGCCGCGTCCCTGACGTCCGCGAAGCGATCCGCAACGCCGCGCCGCAAGCTAACGTGGCGGCAGGTTCGGATTTCCTTTCCGTCGCGCTTGGTCTTACGCGCGAGGCCGCGCGCCGTTTCGCCTGACCCTTGCCCTCCCCGCCTGCAGGATGAATGCTGGCGAAAATATTCGAGGAACTGTCATGTCCCTGCGCACCCCGCTTTGCGATCTGTTGAAGATCAAATATCCGATCATGCTGGCCGGCATGGGCGGCGTGTCCTATGCGGAACTCGCCGCGGCGGTTTCAAACGCGGGCGGTTTCGGCACGCTCGGCATGGCAGGCCGCCATCCGAAGGAGATCAAGGAAGAGATCAAAAAGACGCGCGATCTGACCGACAAGCCGTTCGGTGTCGATCTGCTCGCCGCTGTTCCGGAATCGCTGGAGCAGACAGCCGATGTGATCATCGAAGGTGGTGCGGCCGCGTTCATCTCGGGCCTCGGCGTCCCGCCGCCGCATCTGGTGAAGAAATTTCACGATGCCGGCCTCAAGGTCATGAACGTCAACGGCACGGTGAAACACGCGAAGTCTGCCGAAACGGGCGGGCTCGATGCTGTCGTTGCGCAAGGGACGGAAGCCGGTGGTCATACCGGACGTGTCGCCGGCCTGGCGCTTATTCCCCAGGTCGTGGACGCCGTGAAGATTCCGGTGATCGCCGCCGGTTCGATCGTCGATGGTCGTGGACGAGCCGCAGCGCTGGCGCTCGGCGCGCAGGGCGTTTGGATGGGCACGCGCTTCATCGCTTCGGCAGAAGCGCACGCCGGCGCGCTCTACAAGCAGGTGATCCTCGATGCGAACGACGAGGACACCATCATCACCCGTTCCTATTCCGGCAAGCCGATGCGCGTTCACCAGAACGAGTGGACCAGGGATTGGGAAGCGCGGCCGCAGGACATTCAGAAATTTCCCGCACAGGCGATGATGTCATCGCAAGCCGGCGTGATGGGCGGTATCGGCGGCCAGATCGAAGGTCTTTCCGCCGAGCGTTCCGCTTTTGCGATGGGGCAGGGGTCCGGCGCCATTCATGCGGTAAAATCCTCGCGTGAGATCATCGAGGAGATCATGGCGGAAGCCGAAGAGGTCATCGCGCGCATCGCGAACCTTGCGCGGGCCGGATCCTAGATGAACTTCAGGATCACGTGACCGAGCACGGCGAGGCCGAACAGCGCGATAGCGACGCCGGATGAATGATTGATGATGCGCATGACGCGCGCATCGATCTTCGCGTGCAGATGGCCAATTGTCTCGGTGAGGATGAACCACCAAAGCGCAGAACCGGCGAACACACCGGCGACGACGATACCCGCCTGAAAGAGCGTCGGCTGCCCGCCCGCGAGTCCCGTCAAGCCGGCGAACATGGCGGCAAAACCAAAAAGCGTCGCCGGATTGGTCATGGTCAGCGCAAATGTCGAAAGGCCGATGCGCATCAGCGAAGACGGTTCGCTCGCGCGTTCCTTCGCCTGCTCTTTCAGCGAAGGATCGGGCAACGTCAGATAGGTGTGAATGCCGAACGACAGCAGCAATATGCCGCCGACGACCTGCAGATAGAGCGAATAGCCTTCGATCCATTGCGACACGGCGGTTACGCCGAAACCGATGACCGTTGCGAAGATGCCATCGCCCACCGCGGCGCCTAGGCCCGCCATGAATCCGTTGAGCGGCCCATAAGCCAGCGTGCGTCGGATGCAGATGAGGTTCACCGGCCCGATGGGCGCGGCGGCGATCAGTCCGATGACCACGCCGGAAATTATGAGGCCAATGAGATTCACGCGATCTCGACCACGATGCGGCCGCGCACTTTGCCGGCAAGGATATCGTTCGCAGCCTGTTTCACGTCCGCGAGCTTGATGGTCGAGGTCATCGAAGACAGCTTCTTCACATCCAGATCCCGCGCCAAACGCTCCCACGCCTGCAGACGGCGCTCGCGGCGCATTTGAACCGAGTCGATACCCAAAAGCGAAATGCCGCGCAGGATAAAGGGCGCAACGCTGGTCGGAAGATCCATGCCCTGCGCCAGTCCGCAAGCTGCAACTGCGCCGCCATATTGCGTCGATGCGATGACATTGGCGAGCGTCTTGGAGCCAACGCTGTCCACGGCGCCAGCCCAGCGCTCCTTGCCGAGCATTTTGGGTTCACCGGAAAGTTCCGCGCGATCGATGATCTCCGAAGCGCCGAGCGACTTCAGATACGCTTCTTCTTCCTTCCGGCCCGTCGATGCGATGACGCGATAACCGAGCTTCGCAAGGATCGCGATGGCCACCGATCCGACGCCACCATTCGCGCCGGTGACGATGATCGGCCCCTTGTCCGGCGTGATGCCGGCGTCTTCCAGCGCGAGCACGCACAGCATCGAGGTGTAGCCCGCCGTGCCGATGGCCATCGCTTCGGCCGGAGTGAATTGTTTCGGCAACGGCACAAGCCACTCGCCCTTCACGCGCGCATATTCGCTGTAACCACCGAAATGCGTTTCGCTGAGCCCGTAACCGTTGAGCAGAACCTTGTCGCCCGGTTTGAAATTGGGGTTGCTCGACGTCTCGACCGTGCCTGCCAGGTCAATGCCGCCGATCATCGGGAACTTCCGCACGACGGGCGAACGGCCTGTCAGCGCGAGCCCGTCCTTGAAGTTGACCGTTGAATGCGACACCGCGACGACGACGTCCCCTTCCATCAGGTCGTTCAGGCCCAGTTCGGCCAATTCGGCCTTCTGGCCGGAGTCGTCCTTGGTGATCAGGAAGGCCCGGAAACGGTCTTTCATGCGGGAACTCTCGTGGGTTCAGGCGGGTAGACGGCAAAGCACAGGAATTTACCCTGTCCGTCAAGGAAAAGCGGACGATCAGGTCGGCTCGAGGGTTTCCACGAAGCGCAGCGGCGCGCCCTGTGAGGCCAGCGTGAGCGCATGGTCGCGCATCACCGTCTTGCCGCGGATGATTGTGGCCACGGGCCAGCCCGTCGTCGTCATGCCGTCGAACGGCGTCCATCCGCAGCGCGACGCGATCCAGGAATTTTCGATCTTCCGCTTCTTCTTCAGATCGACAATCGTGAAATCCGCATCGAAGCCGCGCGTGATGCGCCCCTTGCTCGCGATGCCGAAAAAGCGTGCGGCGCCCGTCGAGGTAAGATCGACGAAACGCTCCAGCGTCATGCGCCCCGCATTCACATGGTCAAGCAGGATCGTGGGAAGCGTCTGCACGCCGGGCATGCCACTGGGCGTGTCGGGGGAGGTCTTGTCTTTTTCCTCGCGCGTATGCGGCGCATGATCGGAACCGATAACGTCGACCAAGCCGTCGCGCACCGCCTGCCAAAGCGCATCGCGATGGCGCGCGTCGCGTATCGGCGGGTTCATCTGCGCATAGGTGCCAAGTCGTTCGTAACATTCCGGCGCGGCGAGCGTCAGATGCTGCGGCGTCGTTTCCATCGTCACCATATCGCGCGCGGCGGCGATCAGCGGCAATTCCTCGGCCGTCGTGGTGTGAAGAATGTGCAGACGCCTTCCCGCCTTGCGCGCGAGGCCGATAACGCGCTCCGTCGAAGCACGGGCCGTTTCCACATCGCGCCAGACGGGATGCGAGCGCGGATCACCTTTGATCCGTTGATCCTTGCGCGCTTCGAGACGATCTTCATCTTCCGAATGCACCGCTACGCGGCGGTGACCGGACTTCAGCGCTGCAAGAATGTCATCGGGATGACTAAGAAGAAGCGTGCCGGTGGAAGACCCCAGAAACGCCTTCACGCCGCAAACGCCCGGCATGCGCTCCAGATCGGCGAGCGCACCGACATTCTGCGGCGTCGCGCCTGCGTAGAATGCGTATTCGCAATGCATGCGGTTCTTCGCACGGGAGAGCTTGTCTTCGATCGCAGCGCGCGTGGTCGTCGGCGGATTGGTGTTCGGCATTTCGAACACGCCCGTCACGCCGCCCAGCACCGCCGCGCTGCTGCCGGTCTCGAGATCTTCCTTGTGCTCGTTGCCCGGCTCGCGGAAATGGACCTGTGTGTCGATCACACCGGGAAGGACATGCAGGCCCTTCGCGTCGAAAACTTCCGCCGCCTTCACGTTCGAAAGCGATCCCACCGCGACGATGCGCCCATCAATTACGCCGACATCGGCTTCGGCAATGCCGTTGGGCGTCGCGGTGACGCCGCCTTTGATGAGAAGATCGAAATTCATATCGGGTCTTTCATGATGCGATCATAGAACGCGAAGATGTCGCGAACATAGACTTCCTTGGTGAAGCCCTCTTCATAAGTTTGAGTTCCACCGGTCACGATCCGCGCGCGAAGATCAGGTTCCGCAATCAGGCGCCGAATGGCGGCAGTGAGGGCATCGGTGTCGTCCACCGGAATCAGAAGGCCGTTCACCTCGTTTTCGACGTAAGCACCCGGTCCCTGCGACGCCGCAGCGATCAATGGTGTCTTCGCCGCCCACGCCTCGATGGTCACGGTGCCGAAGGGTTCATAGCGCGAAGGAAACACGCAGATGTCGGCGGTCGCCAACAGCGCCTCGCGATCGTTGCGCCACCCGAGAAACCGCACGCGGTTTTCCAAACCGAGACGCCGGGCCTGCGCTTCGAGCTTCGCGCGATCCTCGCCCTCGCCCGCGATCCAAAGATGCGCCTCCGGAACACGCGCGACGGCATCCAGGAGGATGTCGAGACCTTTCTTCCAATGCAGCCTCGCGAGCGCGAGGAGCAGCGGAGCTTCCTTCGGCGTGTCGAATTGCGCGCGGTCGATCGGCGGCTGCGGCGTGTAATCCGCCAATGTGTGAATCAGAGCTATGTTCTGCAGCGGAACGCCCTGCTTGTGGATGTGCGAGACCAGATCCGGCGTGATGCCGATGAAGTATTCGCAGGATGCGAAACGCCAGCGCTCGCGATAGCCGCCATACCAGCCGATGTGATGCGCTTTCCACTTCGGCGCATAGGTCGCCGCGCGGCCCGACCAGAACTGGATGATGTCCGGTTTGAAACTCTCCGCCGCACGGCGCAGCACCCGATGCGTGGGAAATCCGAGCCAGGGGCTGAACCCCGCGATGTCATAAGGTACGCCCGCCGCCTTCAGCCGCCCAAGCTGGAACGGGGCGTTGTCCCGCACGACAACATGCTGCTGAAGTCCGGCCTCCGCCAGCGCCAGAACGGCATCGAAAAAGAAGGTCTCCACGCCGCCCACCGGCGCGCCCGCCATGATCTGCATAACCTTGTAGGGGGGCGAAGCGTTCATCGGGCGCGAGATTTAGGGGGGGCATTGCCGCTTGGCAACCGCCGGACTATCTCACCGCCATGGCCCACCGCCTCCAAGACCGCGCGATCATCGCTCTGTCCGGCCCCGACGCGCGCAGTTTCCTGCAAGGCCTCATCACCAACGATGTGGACAAGCTGGCAACGGACAAGCCGCTCTATGCCGCACTCCTGACCCCGCAAGGGAAAATCCTGTTCGACTTTCTGCTGGCGGATGACGGCGCGGGAAACATCCTCCTCGATTGCTGGATGCCGGCGCGCGATGCGCTGGTTCGGCGCTTGTCCCTCTATCGCCTGCGCGCCAAGGTCGAGATCAAGCCGCGCGATGATCTGGCGGTCTTTGCGTCCTGGAGCGGCGGCGAACTTTCCGGCATCGCTTTCGAAGACCCCCGCCTGCCCGCCCTCGGAATGCGATCCATCGCAGCGGCGGCCGAAGGCGCGGACGGCTATCTTTTGCATCGCCTCTCGCTCGGTGTTCCGGAGGGACCGGACTTCGGCTCGGACAAGATGTTCGCGCTGGACGCCGGTCTCGATGAACTGCATGGCGTCGCCTTCGGCAAGGGCTGCTATGTCGGCCAAGAACTGACCGCGCGCATGAAGCATCGCGGGACCGCGCGCAAGCGAATGCTTCTCGTTGAAAGCACGGACAAATCTGCGCTGACAGCAGGCTCCGATCTGCGTGCGAACGGTCACACTATCGGCGAGGTCGTGTCAGTTTATGACAGCAGAGGGTTTGCGCTGGTGCGCCTCGACCGTCTCGAAGAAGCGGCCGACGCATCCATCGATGCCGCCGGCGTCATAGTGCGCGTGACAAAACCGCATTGGCTTTCCGCTTGACGTGACAAGCCATCGGTTCAGAGTGCCGCTCCCTTCTTCAAGGAGACGAGCATGCTGCATCATGTGTCCGTCGGCGTTCGCGATG
>JBQCJO010000203.1:0-3930 GCA_051952735.1 Rhizomicrobium sp. | reverse complement strand
CGATGGCGCAGGCGGTGAAGCCCGCGTCCGCAATCGGCCCGATCTGGTGACGCCACGAGAACCAGCTTTCGGGAAAGCCGTGCACCATCACCACCAGCGGCCCTTCGCCCTGCACCACCGCGCGGATGCGGATGTCCGGAAGGTCAATGAATTGGAAGTTGCTCATGCCCAGCACCCCTGCCCCAAGGCGCGGAAACTAAGTTGAATTCCGCCCGGCAACAACGCCCCGTTTACGCCACGTCACGGTGCGACTAAGCTCGGAAGTCTCTTCGGGGGGAGAGCTATCATGGACATTCGCAAGATCGCGCTGGCGGCGGCGAGCATCGCCTTCATGATTTTCCAGCCGGCATATGCGGCATCCAAAGCGCCGGCGACCGTCATATCCAAGTGGATAACGCATTGGGCACCGAGCGAGCTTCTTGGCGAGGCGATGCCGGGAAAGAGTGAGGTCTATACGCTATCGGTTCGCGGGAAGATTCTGTCACTGCGCAAGGTGTCTTATGACGACGACGAAGATGCGTCGAGGGGCGTTTCCGAAACGGTTTCCGTCGCGCTGTCTAACGTTACGCATTTCGACAAGAACGAATATCAGAGCGGTGGCCAGACCTATCACTACATCGGCATAACCACGAAGACCGACCACGATATTACGGACCAGACGACAATCATGGCACTGCACGAAGGCGGCTATCCAGGCTTCGGGCAGTTCGGGCCTGAGCAAGGCGCGCTGCGGGACGACGTTTATGCCAAGCTTTGCGCATTGATCGGCCAGACGCCGTGATGCGCTAGCCGACTTCGGTGAACAGCAATTCGAGCGCGGCCTTGGCGAAGGCGCGCATGTTCTCCACGCGGTCGGGGCTTGCGGTTTCCAGCGTGATGGCGCGTTCGATGTCCTGACCTGCGAGCGCGATGCAGGTGTGGCCGGCGGCGTCGCCATAGGGATTGCCGGTGGGACCGGCAGCGCCAGTTTCGGACAAGCCCCATGTGGTGCGGAAACGGTCGCGCGCGGTTTTCGCGAGCAGCAATGCGTAAGGCTCGCTGGCGGAGCGCATGCCGGCGACGCCGGCGCGCGGAATGTCCATCAGGGTGGCGCGGGCGCGCGGTGTGTAGACCACCGCGCCGGAGACGAAATAGGCGGACGCGCCGGGCATGGCGAGCAACGCCGCCGACAGCAAGCCGCCGCTGGAGGATTCGGCGATGGAGACGGTCTCCCCGCGCGCCTTCAGGCGTTCGGCGATCTTCTCCGCGAGCGGCAAGAGTGTCTGCATCGGTCCCCCACGCGCGAGTGTATCGCGCGCGGGGGAGATGCCAAGCGGTCAGGCGTGGATGCGCGAACGCGCGGTCGGGATGAGACGCAGCGTCTCCGTGGCCTTCACCTGCTTCGCCAGTTCGGCGGGAAGCGCCACAGGCTTCGCATCCGTGCCGTCGAACAGCGTGAAGGATATGAAGACGTGCTCGCCTTCGCGGATCGGCAGGCGCGGGAAGTTGTTTTCCGCCGCTTCGGTAACGCAGGCGGAGATGAACTTGCCATGCGCGGCGGCAATGCGCGCCGGCATCGTTTCGCTCCACGCGGAGACGAAACCATCCGGCACCGCCGCGCCGAAATAATGAACGGAGGCGATCACCATGCCTTTGGCCGAGCCGGTCGCGCCCGCCGGCGCACGCTCCAGATATCTCGGGAAGTCAGCGCCGCTCCATGCGGGCTTCAGCAACAGCACGTTGTCGCTGTCCACCATCGTCGGATTGGCCTCGCCCCGATGCGCCTGCCACACCGGGCCATAGTAGAACGCCGGCAACGCCTTGCCGCGCGCGTCCATGTCCGCGAATTCGCGCAGCCAGACGAAACGGTCCGGACGGTCCGCATCGCGGAACATGCCGGGCAGGAACATGCCGAGATCTTCCTGACTCTCGACGAAGTTCTTCTCGAAGATATCGACCAGCACATCGCGCTTGCCGGGATGCAGCGTGTATTGCCGCAACTCGATGACGGGGCGATGCGTGCGGGTGAACTGCATGATCCAGTTCGTCTCCCAGGTCTTGCCGTCGTCTGCGGAGAACGCCTGCTCCCACTGCGCTGCGTCTGTGCCTTTCGGCGTCCAGATGAAGCGCACTTTGGTTGGCTTGCCGTTGATTTCCTGATCCGACAGGAAGGTGCCGACGCCGTTCTCGAACTTTCCTAGCATCGGCGGATCGATGAGGCCGGTGGGCGTGCGCCCGTCGATCCACCAGATCGCCCAGGTGTTCGTCTTCGGATCGTAAGCGCGGATGGTGGCGGCGCGATAAGGGCTGCCGGGTTTGTCTAGGAAATTGTCATCGACATTGCCAAGGCCGTTGAGCAGCGGTTGCGCGCGGGTGGTGCCGTCGAATTCCAGCCACTCCGTGCTGCCGGAAAGGCGCGCCTTCAGATAGCGGTGGCGCACTTTCCAGTCGCCGAAGAAGAAATCGAAATCATGAGAATGGTCTTGCACGGAAGCATCCTTTGCCGGGGCGGCAAGAGAGGAATTGACGGGAAGCACGCCCATCGCGGTTGCGAGCAGCGAGAGGTGCATGAGATCGCGGCGGTTGATGGTGGTGTTCATAGGACCCTCGTGAAGTCCATGCGCCAGTTCACTTCCCAGGTCTTGCCGTGATCGGGTGACTCGGCCTGCTCCCAATGCGCGGAGTTTTTCGTGATCTTCGACCAGGTGTAGCGGACGATGACGGGCTTGCCGTTGTTGACGTCACCCCCTTCGAAGGTGCCGACGCCATTGTGCCAATCGAAATTGCCTATGACCGGCGGCTCTTCCATCTTGTGCGGGTTGCGGCCGTCCAGCCACCAGATCGCCCAGGTCTGCGTCTTGGGATCGTAGCCGCGGATGCCGACGGCGCGATAAGGCCCGCTCGGCAGCGCGAGATAATTGTCGTCCACCGTGCCGTGGCCATCCATCGTCATCCACAGCTGCGATGTGCCGTCGAACTCCACCCAGTCGTGGCTGCCGACAAGGCGGCCGTTCAGCCGCCAGTGATGCACCTTCCATTTGCCGATGAGGAAATCGAAGTCATGCGCGTGATCGCGCGGTGTGTCCGCGATGGCCGGCGCGGCCGCGAGCGACGCGGCGAGGATTAAGGCGGCTGCGAATTTCATCAATGTGGCCCTCCAAGTTGCAGGCGGAGGTGTAAGGCTATAAATATGACATCGAATGTCATGTATTGATGGTAGCCTGAAAAAATGTTGGCGAGCCGCCTCCTTTCGATCCTGATGCTGCTGCAGGCGCGCGGCCGGATGAGCGCGGCGGCGCTGGCGGAAGAGTTCGAGGTTTCGGTGCGCACCATCCACCGCGACATCGACCAGCTGAGCGCGGCCGGCATTCCCGTCTATGCCGAGCGCGGGCGCAGCGGCGGCTTCGCGCTGATGGATGGTTATCGCACCAAGCTCACCGGCCTCACGCAGCCGGAAGCGGAGTCGCTGTTTCTCGCCGGCCTGCCCGGCCCGGCGGCGCAGCTCGGACTATCGGATGTTCTGCATGCCGCACGGCTGAAGCTGATGGCGGCGCTGCCGGCGAACATGCAGCCGAATGCGGAGCGCATCGCATCGCGCTTTCATCTGGATCCCGTCGCATGGTTCAAGGGCGCCGATCCGTTGCCGCAACTGCAGACGGTGGCGAGGGGCCTGTGGAGCGAGCGCTTCCTCAAACTGCGCTACCGCAACAGTGGCGAGACCTATGGCCGCAAGCTGGGGCCGCTCGGCCTCGTTCTGAAGGGCGGCGTCTGGTACCTCGTGGCGACGAGCGGCAAGTCGATCCGCACCTATCGCGTGGCGCAGATGCTGGACGTGGAGGTGACGGACGAGGCCTTCGCGCGGCCCAAGAAATTCAACCTTGCGGAACATTGGGAACAATCGTCCAGCGCCTATGAGGCGGGCGTCTATCGCGAGGAAGCCGAGGTGCGGAT
>JBQCJO010000202.1:0-4298 GCA_051952735.1 Rhizomicrobium sp. | reverse complement strand
CGATGAACACGGCGTCGGCGCGGCGCACCGCGGCGCTCATGTCCGTGCCGAAGGAGAGACGCTTCGCGCGCATGTTCGCCGCGACGACTTCATCCAATCCCGGCTCGTAGATCGGAATGATGCCGGCATCGAGCGCGCGCACGCGGCTCTCATCCTTGTCGATGCAAATGACTTCGTGACCGAATTGTGAAAGGCACGCGCCCGACACCAAGCCAACATAACCCGCCCCGATCATCACGATGCGCATGTTCCAGATTTCCCATGTCAGATTGTTCCGCAGAAGTTAAACGCGAGACGCAGCAACGTGTTGTGATTGTGCTGTGATAAAGACGTGACATGTCCCGCGTTGCGCGAAGAACGTCTGGCATCGATGAGTCACGATGCTAGAGGTAGCGCCGGAGCGAGAGACAAAAGGCAGGTTCCAGTCGCATGCGCATGAAGCATCTGGACACGCTTCGGGCATTCGCGCTGTTGCTTGTCATGGTCGAACATTACGGCGGCAAAGCCCTTAACGAACACATCCCCATCGGCGCCGGATCGGTCGGCGTGGGCTGCTTCTTCACGCTGAGCGGTTTTCTCATCACCGGTATCCTGCTCGAGAGCTTCGACGCCAATGTCGAAAGCAAGCGCGCCGTGTGGCTCGATTTCTATGCGCGGCGCCTGTTGCGGCTGGTGCCAGCTTTTTATGCGGTGATCCTGGCGCTCGTTCTTTTCCACATCGAACCCATCGCCAGTTCCTGGCCGTGGCATGCCGCTTATCTGACGAATGTGTGGATCGCGCTCGGCCATCCGGACAATGTGTTCTGGAGTCTGTCGGTCGAAGAGCAATTCTATCTCTTCTGGCCCTTCGTCATCGCCTTCGCGCCGCGCCGGTATCTTCTGCATGCCATCGCTGCGATCGTCGTCTTCTCGCTCCTGTTCAAGACCGGTGTCTGGCTGGCGGGATTCAACACGCGCGACGTGAACCGCTTGCTGTTCGGCAATCTGGTTCTGCTCGGCGCGGGTTGCGCGCTGGCGGTGGTGAGTTATGGAAACGGCCGCGCCAACCGCTTCGACTGGTACGCGGGCGGCACGGCGCGGTGGTTCAAGATCGGCGCGTGGCTCTGCCTGGGCGCCGCCGTCCTGTCGTGGTGGTTCTTCCCCAAGGATGGCGGGCTGGTGCGCTATTTCACCAACGATCTTCTGTGCGGCACGTTCTATGCCTGGGTGGTGCTGCAGGCGTCGCTCGGCGTGAGCGGCGCGCTCAAGCCCGTCTTCGACAGCGCGGTTCTCCAATATATCGGCCGCATCAGTTACGGCCTTTATCTGGTGCACAACTGGATGCCGGACATCGTCGAGAAGATCTGGGGGCCGATGCCCAAATATAAGGCAGGTCCCATCGTCGTCGTGCTGACGTTTGCCGTCTGTATCCTCTCCTGGCATTTCTTCGAGAAGCCGGTGTCCCGGTTGAAGCGCTATTTCTGGAATGCCCCGCTGAGCCGTCCCTCCGGGCGGATGGAACTTGAACCCGAGGCAGCGCATTCTGAGGAAGGCCCTAAGCCTGCGCGCGCTTATTGATCGGCGACAGCTAACGGTGACCGAGCCATCCGAGGAAGGGGATTTCCACTTGTTTCTATTACGGAAAGCGCCAATTGCGGCGGCCATTTGTGGTGTGGGGCTTAGCGCGCTGGCGGCGCTGCCCGCGCAGGCCCAAAGCTCCGTCAGCCCCTACGCCATGGCGCAGGTGCCGGCGCAGAATCCGGTAACCGAACAAGCGGAAAGCGGCGCCCTGCCCGAAGGCATGGGCGTGATGGACAGGACGCGGCCGGAATACAACGCCGCCGGAATCCCGGTTGGCGGCTTCCGCCTTTATCCCACACTCGCCGCCGGCTTCTCCGCGGATGACAACATCTTTCGTGCGACCGACGCGACGAGCGATACGTTCTGGACACTGTCGCCACGGCTGGATCTGCGTTCCGGCTGGATGAACGATGCGCTGCAGCTCTATGCGCAGCTCGATCATTACGCCTATGACGATCATGATACCGAAAGCCACACCAACTGGATCGTCGGCGGCGCCGGCAAGGTTGGAATTGCGCAAGGCGATTACCTCAGCGGCGACGCCTATTATTTCGATACGCATGAATCGCGCATTTCACCCGATCTCTCCGAACTGGCACTGAGTCCCACGCGCTATCGCCGCGCCCATGTGGACACGACGGGGCTGGTGACGTTCAACCGGCTCGCGCTGTCGGCGACCTTCGATTACGACCGTTACGATTTCGACGACACCAAACTGATCGGTGGCGGCCTCATCGACAATGGTGACCGGGACCGTAGCGTTTACGAGGTGACGGGCAAGGCGTCTTACGAATTCGCGCCGCAACAATCCCTGTTCGCGCAGATCACCTACGATAAGCGCGATTTCGACCGGATGTTCGACCGCAACGGCGAGGACCGCACATCCGACGGCTATCGCCTCGATGCCGGCGTTGCGATGATGGTAACGCCGCTGGTGCAGGCCACGGTCTATGGCGGCTATCTCAAGCAGAATTATGCCGCGCCGCTGAAGGATGCGAGCGGCTTCGATTTCAACGGCCAGATCGACTGGTTCGCGACCCAACTTCTGACGCTGCATTTCACCGCCTCGCGCACCATCGAGGACACGACCATCGCCGGCTCTTCCAATGTGGACGTCCGCGCGGTCGGCGCCTCGGCGGATTACGAACTCCTGCGCAATGTGATCCTGCAGCCGCATGTCGAATATTCGGACAACAAGTTCGACGGCATTTCGCGCGACGACAAGATCACCTCGGCGGGCCTTCGCGGCCGCTACCTGATGAACGAATATCTCAGCGCCTATGCGGGTTACGAGTACCAGCACCGCGCCACGGACGCGCCCGGCCGCAAGTTCAGCGACAACCTCTTCACCATCGGCATCCGCGGCCAGTACTGATCAATGCAGTGCGGCGCTGTGTGAATTGCGCGCCATTTCTATGGTCGCCGTGACGTTCGTGGTGGCATAGCGCCAGCCCAGCCGTTGCGGCTCCAGCGCCATGCGGTAAGCCCATTCCATCCCAACCGCCTGCACCGCTTTGGGCGCGCGCGAGCGCATGCCGGAGAGGAAGTCGAACAGCCCGCCGCAGGTGCGTATCCACGTCACGTCCGGGATCAGCGTCTTGAAGCGGTGCGCCAGGAAAAGCTGCTCGGGGTTTCCGACGCCGATCCACAGCACGTCCGGCTTCGTCGCCGCGATCTCCATCGCGACATGCTCGATCCTGCTGCGGTCGAAATAACCGTCCCGGGCGCCGGCGATCTGCAGGAAGGGATAGAGTTTGCGGATACGCTTGATGGCGCGCTTGTTCATTTCCTTTGTCGCGCCGAGAAAAAAGAAGCGCATCCCATGGCGCGAGGCAGCCTTCGCGGCGGCGTGAAACCAGTCCGTCGTCGCCACGCGCTCCGGCAGCGGCGTTTCCGTCGCCAGATGCGACGCGAAGACGACGGACATGCCGTCGGCGGCGATATGATCGGTCTGCAGCAATGCATCGCGATAAACCGCATCCTGCGCGGCCAGCGAGATCACCTGGCCGTTGACGGTGGTGACGACCTTGGGTGCGGCGTTGCCAGTCTTCTTGCGCTGCCAGTCGCCGGCCATCAGTTCGCACCATTGCGTGGCCGTGAACCGGCTCACCGGCACGCCGCCGATCCAGACGCAATCATCGAGATGGGCCATGTCTATCTCCTCTCCGAGAATTGGGTACGAAGCGCGCTTTCATAGGCGCCGAGCGGTTTCGAGCATTCCGGCGTGGCGGGACCGCCGACCTCCAGATGCCGCGCGCAGAGCCACGCTTCGATGCGCAGCAGCCCGGCGATGCGCGACGGCGCGAAAGGCTGCGCCGGAACATCGGCCGCGGATTTCACTTCGGGCGTGTCCGCAAGTCCGCCGACATCGGAGGGATTGTCGATGATGCGGCTCGTGCCGTTGATGACGCCATAGAGAATGCGCTTGTCCTGCGCATCCCGCGCACTGGGCCGCGCGCCGGCATAGCGCAAGGCATAGGCGCGCACGTCGTCCGGCGGTGTGAACGGCTCGATGAGCGCCACTGGCGGCGTAGTATCGAGCGTGAAGTCACCGCGATTGGTCACCGCGCCCGCGGGCGCGTCATTGTCGTTCAGATAGATCTGCGCATCCGGCACGGTCTGCGCCATGTCGTCGGGTATCTGTACGGCGGTCACGCGGGCCGATGTATCGGAACCCGCCTGCACCACATTGCCGATGACGGTCGCGCGCAGCGGTGTCGGCGCACCGACGTCGTAGA
>JBQCJO010000201.1:0-6306 GCA_051952735.1 Rhizomicrobium sp. | reverse complement strand
TTCGCGCACAAGCTCCATGGTGTTGCAGGTCCGGTGAATCGGGCTGGCGAAGAAATCGAAACCCGAAAGATCGCCGGCAACGTCTCTCAGCAGCGCGCCATTGCTGCGCGCCTGGGTGCGTCCCGTGGCCGTAAGCGGTGAATCGTCCCACGATGCCGCGCGCCCGGCGACATTGTGCTCGCATTCGCCGTGACGGATCACATAAAGCGTGAGGTCGCGAAAATCGCTCATCGCGGCGTGCACTCGAAGCGTTCGAGATGGCTGCCGCGCACGCGATAGAGCACGCCCTGTTTTTCGTCCAGCGATGACATCTGCTTCCAGTCCAGCTCTTGAAACAGGCCGCGCAGAATGCGCGTGGCCGCCCCATGGCTGACGGCAAACGTATCGGTGTTGAGAGAGGCTATCCAGTCTTCAAGCCTTGCCGCGACGTCGGCGTAGTTCTCACCGCCCGGCACGCGCACATTCCACTTGTCGTTCATGCGCTTCTCGTAATCGAGATCGGGCCGCGCTTTCACCTCGGCATCGGTCATGCCGTCCCACGCACCGAGATTGATCTCCTTGATCCGGTCATCGGTGGTGTAGCCCTTGCGCGGCAACCCGTCGGTTTCGCGAATGATCTCCATTGTCGTGCGCGCGCGCGGAAGTGGACTTGAGACGTAAGCGAGGGCGGAGAGGTTCGATACTTCGGTCTTCAACGTGGCGGCGATGGCGCGGGCTTGTTCGCGGCCTTTGGCGGTCAGCGGCGTGTCGCGCGTCCAGCCCTGAAAACGGCCTTCGACATTGGCCTCGGTTTCGCCGTGACGGCAGAAATAGAGGGTTATCCCGTCACGAAGGCGAAGCGCCATCACTTCACGACGGAGATGTCCGGCGCATCCACCGCCTTCATGCCGACGACGTGATAACCCGCGTCGACATGGATGTTCTCGCCCGTCACGGCGCTGCCGAGATCGGAGAGGAGATAAAGCGCGGTGTTGCCCACTTCCTCGATCGACACCGCGCGGCGCAGCGGAGAATTCAGCTCGTTCCATTTCAGGATGTAACGCGAATCCGAAATGCCCGCGAAGGACAGCGTCTTGATCGGGCCGGCGCTGATGGAGTTCACGCGGATGCCCTGCTTGCCCAAATCCTCGGCCATGTAGCGTGTGATCGCTTCCAGCGCGGCCTTCGCCACGCCCATCACGTTGTAATGCGGCATGACCTTCTCGGCGCCGTAGTAGGTGAGTGTCACCATCGAGCCGCCGTTCGGCATCATCTTCTCGGCGCGCTGCGCCACCGCCGTGAAGGAATAGGCGGAGATGTTCATCGTGTTTTGGAAATTCTCAGGCGTCGTGTCGATGTAGCGGCCCTGAAGCTGGTTCTTGTCGGAGAAGGCGATGGCATGGACCAGGAAGTCGATCGTGTCCCACTTCTTCTTCAGTTCGGCGAAGGCAGCATCGATGGAACCTTGCTGCGTCACATCGCAATCCATGATGGCGGCAGGATTGAGCGGGGCGACCAGCGGCTCGACGCGCTTCTTGAAGGTTTCACCCGCATAGGTGAACGCCAGCTCCGCGCCGGCCTTGTGCAGCGCCTCGGCGATGCCCCAGGCAATGGAGTGGCCGTTGGCGACGCCCATGATCAGGCCGCGTTTGCCCTTCATCAGGCCGCTGGTGGACATGCGAATCTCCGAAAATATTGCGCTGCGTGTAAAACATCCGGCTAAGGGGAATTGTGCCGGAAATCAAGCATTTCGAGCATCGTGACAGGGCCGTCACCTTGCCATTGACGCTCCCGCCGCCCGCGCCCAGATTTATAGCAACGGGCGCGGGACGCCCGGCTGGAGGGGCGATGGGACGCTATATCCTGCGCGGAGCGCTCGCGCTTGTGGTCATTGTCGCCGTTCTGGCGGCGGGCGTGCTTGGTTACCGCGCATGGCGGCAGCACCAGAATGCGTTGGCGCTCGCGATCCACACGTCCAACGGAATTGAAGAAACCGAATATGTGAAGCTGGGTGGCATCGACCAGTGGATTCAGATCCGCGGCGACGACCGGAACAATCCGGTGCTCCTCTTCATGCATGGCGGGCCGGGGTCTTCGGAAAGCGCGCTATCGTCGTTGTTCCGGCCCTGGGAACGATATTTCACAGTGGTGATGTGGGACCAGCGTTGCGCCGGAAAGACCTTTGCCCGCAACGGCGCGGAAAGCTGCAAGGGCATGCGCATCGCCAGCGTCGCCAAAGAAGGCGAGGCACTCGCCGACTACCTGCGCCATCGCCTGCACAAGAAGAAGATCATCGCGCTCGGCCACAGCTGGGGAACGATGATCGGCGTGCGCATGGTGAAAGAGCGGCCGGACCTGTTCTCCGCTTTTGTGGGAACGGGGCTGGTGGTTTCGATTCCGGAGAAAGAGCCGGTGCTTTACGCCGGAACGATGGCGCGACTGCGTGCGGCGCATGCGGACGAGGGCATCAAGGCGCTCGAAGCGGTGGGGCCGCCGCCGTACAAAACGCAGAAGGGCATCGAAGTCGAACGCGACTGGTCGGAGCGTTACGACATTCCGCCCGAACGCGATCTTTATTCCAACATGACGCCGGTGGTCGCATTCGCGCCCGGCTGGTCGCTGTATGACATCTACTGGATGCTGCACGCGCCGGAATATGCGGAGCGGGAAACCTTCGACGCCAATGCGGACTATGACGCGCGCAAGCTGGGGACGAAGTTCGATGTTCCGGTCTTCATCATCGAAGGCGCTGAGGACAACATCACGCCAGTCAACCTCGCGAAGAACTACTTTGATGCCGTGCAGGCTCCGCACAAGGCGTTCGTCGAGATTCCGGACGCCGGGCATTCGGCGGTGCTGACAAAACCCGATGCGTTCCTGCGCGTTCTCGTCACGCGCGTTCGCCCCATCGCCATTCAAAATGAAAACGGAGACAGTCATGGATAAGAACATTCCGTCCGGCTTCGACGCCGACAAGCTCGCGATCGTTCCGGGCGCGATGCAGAGCGTGGTGGATGCGGGCGATTTGTCCGGCATGGTCACGCTGGTGTGGCGCGATGGCGAAGAGGTGCAGCTCAACACCATCGGCAAGCGCGACATCGAGAACAACAAGCCGATGACGCGCGACACGCTGTTCCGCATCGCCTCCATGACCAAGCCGATCACCTCGGTCGGCGCGCTGATGCTGATGGAGGAGGGCAAGCTGCGCCTCGACGATCCCATCACCAAATGGCTGCCGGAGTTCAAGGACGGCGTGGTGCTGAAGGACCCGAAGGGCCCACTCGAAGACACATACAAATCTCCGCGCGACATCACCGTCGAAGACCTGATGACCCATCGTTCGGGCCTTGCTTACGGCTTCACGTCCAGCGGCCCGATCGCGAAGGCTTACGAGAAGGTTCTCGGCACGCCGCTCGACAATCCGAAGACGGCGGACGAGTGGCTGAAGACCATCGCGTCATTGCCGCTCTCCTATCCGCCAGGCGAGCGCATGCATTATTCGCACTCCACCGAAGTGCTCGGATTCCTGCTTGGCCGCATCGAAGGCAAGCCGTATCGCGAGGTGATGAAGGAACGCATCCTCGATCCGCTTGGCATGAAGGACACCGACTTCTATGTCCCGAAGGAGAAGCGCGACCGCGCCGCAGTGGTCTATCAGCAGGATCAGGAAACCGGCGCGCTGAAGCCGGTGCCGTTCCCCAATTACGATTCCCCGCCGGCCTATACCGCAGGCGGCGGCGGCATGATCTCCACCTTGGACGATTATCTCACTTTCGCGCGCATGCTCTTGAACAAGGGCGAATTGAATGGCCATCGCTATCTCACGCGCGACACCTTCGAGATGATGGCCACCAACCATCTGACCGAAGCGCAGCGCGAGATTCCGTTCCTCGGCATGCCGATGTGGTCCGGCCGCGGTTTCGGTCTCGGACTCTCGATGGTCACCGACGAAGCGAAGAACGAATGGATGGGCGCAGGCTCCGTCGGCTCGTTCGGATGGCCCGGCGCGTTCGGCACCTGGTGGCAGGCCGATCCGGTGAAGAACATGATCCTCATCTTCCTCATCCAGAACTACACGCCGTTGACGCCCGACATGGCGGGGCAGGCGGTCACCGGCGCACGTATGGGCGCGCGCGTGGCGTGTCCGATCTTCCAGAAGATGGTCTATGGCGCGCTGACGCGCTGAGATTTCACGCTTCGGTGAGAAGCGAAGCATCGGCATCCTGCCGGTGCTAAGCTTTCGGACACCTTTAGCGATGGAGACCCGCATGCCGAAATTCCTCGCCGTTTATACCGGTTCCGCCGAAGCCACCGCCGCCGCGGGCCCACCCAGTCAGGACACCATCGCGCGCGGCATGGCGGCGTGGACGAAGTGGATGAGCGATCACGCCAAATCCGTCATCGACACCGGCGGCCCGCTCGGCAAGACGCTCAAGGTCTCAAAGCGCGGCACGCAATCGATCAGCAACAACCTCGCGGGCTATGTGATCGTGGAAGCAGCGTCGCAGGAAGACGCGGCGAAGATGTTCGAGAACCATCCGCATTTCAGCATCTTCCCCGGCGAGGGCGTGGAGATCATGCCGGTGATGCCGGTACCGACCCGCTGATCGCGGTCAGCGGGTCGTGCCGTCGATGAAGCGTATGTCCGGCGCGGGCAGCGGTGCGGGTTCTGCGAACACCGTCTCCGGCGCGGGATCGGCGGGCGCGGGCACCTGCGTCGGATGCTCCGGCTTATAGGTGCGCAGCATGCCCAGCCGCGCATCCACCAGCATATAGACATCGTGCGGAATGTCGGTGTCGGCGTGGATGCTGATCTTCTTCGCTTCGCTCACGCTGATCGGCTCGGCGTGATGGCGGCCTTTGTTCATCAGCTCGTTGACGACCTTCTCCCTGTCGTCCTTCGGCTGATGCTTCTCGTTCAGGATCGCCATCGCGCGCTTCTTCGCGCTCGTCTTGTGCTGGTCCACGAGATAGGAAGTGAGCAGCACGCTGTCGCCGATGCGCTCTTTCGACTTGTCTTCCTTCAGCTTGTCGAACGCTTCCGCCGGGAAGCCTGCATATTGCGTATCGATCGGCCCGAGGAACGCATCCTTGCCCATGTGGATCACGTCGGTGGCGAGCGCGATCACCGTTCCGCCGGACATCGCGACATAAGGCACGCAGGATGCTTTCTTGCCGGGATGTTTCTTGATCGCGTTGGCGATCATCTCGCTGGGGAAGGAGTATCCGCCCAGCGTGTGCAGGATCAGCAGCAGCTCGGACTTCTTGTTACGCCGGATCTTCTCGCAGAGCGAGAACGCTTCTTCATACGAGATGAACTGCCGCGCGCCGTCCTTCGCCTGCCATTCGTCGGACAAATCGTGGATCACGTCGAGCACGCAATATTTCTGCTCAAGCGCGGTGAAGGCTTTCGCATATTCCCTGGCGTAATCGTTGTAGGTCATGCGCGCGCGTTCGGCGCGCGCCTTGATGGCCTTCTTGTTGGCGCGCTTATCGCGCGCACGGCGCCACAGCTCCGAGCCCACCAGGAACAGGGCCAGGAACGCGAGTGCGCCCAAGATGTCGTAAATCGGATTCAAGCCACCACCCCTACCGGCGCCAATTATCTCCGCATTTGCGGCGATTTCCAGACGGGCTTGGTAAACGCCAGAGCCGCCCACACTTTTCCTCCCCCGCAAAGCGGGGGGAGGAACCGTGCCGTCCCGCAGGCATTCCCCAAAAGGGGAGTTTTCAGGCGAAAAGGTTTCCCCTCATGCATCTTCGGTTCATCGCGGCGGCAGCCGTTTGCGTGTTGTTGGTTTCCGGCTGCACCACGGTCAGAACCACGAGTCCCGCGCGCAGCGCGCAGGAGGAGCTTCTCATCTCCACGGCGGCGGATCGTGCCGCCGAGGCGCTCGCCGCGCAGATTCCGCCCAACATCACCGCTTACATCGATTGGTCCGGCTTCGCCGCGCAGGATCAGCAATACGGCATCGCCACGATCACCGATGCGTTGCTGCGCCACGGCGTGCGCATCGTGGCGGAGAAGAAAGACGCGAACGCCATCATTCTGCCGCGCGCCGGTGTTCTTTCGACCGACGAGCGCTCTACGGCGATCGGCCTGCCGTCCTTGCCCGCGCCGGCGGTCGTCGGTGCGGTGCAGATACCCGCGCTGTCGCTCTATAGCCAGTCGAAAGAAAAGGGCATCGCGAAATTCGCCGCGACCGTTTATGACCCGAAGAGCGGCAAGCTGATCACCTCAACCGATCCGGCTTACGGCTTCTCGCGCCAGAGCGACGGCGTGGTGCTCTTCATCTTCACCTGGAGCCACAACGACATGGGCGTGGA
>JBQCJO010000200.1:0-5230 GCA_051952735.1 Rhizomicrobium sp. | reverse complement strand
ATGTTCTTCCCGCTCTTCATGTTCTTCGCGGGGATCGCCTGGCTCGTCTCGCTTCTGGCGCTGATCGCGGCCATCGTGATCATCTATTTCTGCGCACAGCCGGGCGTCGCGGGATCGAACGAGTTTGGCCCTGCGCCGCCGGCATGGCCGGCGGCGGCGACAACGGCGTAAGGGATCAGTCCCAGTCGCCGCCGCGTGGCGTATAGAACGCGGCGTTGATGATGTAATCGACTTCGTCCGGCGAAGGACCCAGCGGCAGATAGCAGGTCTCGAACCGGGCGAAGCGCGCATTCGGCGCGTCGCGCCCGATCACGCCGCGAAACGCATAAGGCCGGCGCATGGCGCAGATCATGTCATAGGTCGATTTCAGGATCTTCGCGTAGCGCGGCGAGAAGGCCAGCGCATCGCTCATGCGCTTGCCCTGGAAACTGAAACCGTATGCTTGAATGTGCGCGTCACCGATCACGCGGAACTCGTAGTCGTTCTCCTGCGGCATCGCATGAACGAGGCTGATATTCGCCGCGGCATTCCCAAGATCGCGCAACGCGATCTCATCGCGCGTCGGCATCGCGCGGGAGCCGCGCCAGCGCAACCATGCATGATAAACCGCGCGCACGCGCTCGCTTTCGATACTCTCGAACGCGATCGGAACGACGGAGCTCTTTTCAGGGAGGTCGTCTTCCATGCGGCTATAACGAATGGCGGTTGCCGACATAACACGGGCGCGCTCACAGCGACCGCCCATCGTCGCCCAAGGGCGCTTCAGGGGACGTAAAGCCGATCCGTAAAATTTGACCGAAAGCGCTAAATTCCCTCGCCCATCCCTAGGAAATCCTCGGGTGTGAGGCTCGGCGCCGAGGCCGTGCTGGTCAATTGCGCCACCAGCCGGTCGATCTGGATATTGATCTCCGGAACGGCGGTTATCTCCCACCAGGCGGGGCGGGTAAGCGGCCCGAGCGCAAAGAGCCACGAAGACGGCTTGCCGGAGGCATCGCGTACCGCACAATCGTTCGTTTCCAGCCCCACGCCCAATGGATCGGCCATCGCCAGCCGCCGCGCGCGCAGATCGGCGATGAGCGGGATGGCGATCTTGTCGAAATCGCCGCCGGGTCCTGTGCAATTGACGACATGCCCGGCCGTGAATGTGCGCGTTCCGCCACCGCGCAAGCGGATGGCGACGTCGACATTGTCGCCGTCTTCGCGATAGCCCGCGATACGTCCCGAGATGATTTCCAGTTGTCCGCTCGCATGCAAATCCTGAAGCGCCTTGCTCACGCGCGGCGCGACGCGGTGACGCCGAACGTCCCAGCGCACCCGCAGATGACGCAGGAACTGCCGCCGCTCGCGATCTCTCCAGTGATGCCAAACACTCGCCACAGCCGGACGTGCGGCGTCGAAGACGCGCTGCCATGGAATGTTTTGCGCGGCTGCCTTCTCGACCTCGTCGCGCATGAGCGCAAGCAATGCCAGAGGAGATGCCGGAATCTTGTCGTGCAGGAATTCGCGCCACGCGCCGCCGGTTTCGTGCTGCAAAGGATGCAAGCCGCGCCGCGACACCGCGAGGATTTTTCCCTTGTGCCCGTCGCGCCAGAGCTTCAACGCGATATCGACGGTCGTGAGACCCGCGCCGATCAGCAGGATGGGTTCGTCCGGCTCCACGCCGTCGAACGCATCGCGCGCCCAAGGATCGGGAATGAAGAAGCCCGTGTCGTAGAGCCAGCGATCGGGACCACCCGGCGGACGTGGCGGCAGATTGCCCATTGCCAGCACGACGATGTCCGCCGCGATCTCGCGTCCGTCGGTCAGCAACACGCCGCGTGCGCCGTCCAGCAATTGCACGGCCTCGCCGCGTATGGACGTCAAGCCAGTGCGCGTCTTCGCGACCAAGGCCTCGCTCACGCGCTCTTCGATGTAATCGCCAAAGAGCCGGCGCGGCACATAAGCTGCGTCGAGATCGCCGCCGCTTTCCGCCAGCGCGTCGGCGATTTCGTTTTTGCGCGTCGCCAGCCAATTCGCGAAGCCGGGAACAAGCCCGATCTCCATCCGGCTCACCGGCACATTGAGCAGATGTTCCGGCCCGCACGCGCCATAGGCGATGCCGCGGCCGATGCGCTTCTTCGGTTCGACGATCGCGATGCGCCATGTGGGCCGCGCGCGATGCAGCTTCATCCCAAACAGCGCGCCGCTGAATCCCCCGCCGACGATAACGACGGACTTCGCAGGATTGGACTGAATCGCCATAAGCGCACCCTACCAACGAAAAAGGGCGCCTCGCAGCGCCCTTTTCCAAACCGTATGTCTCTGCGGCGATTAGCGCTTCGAGAACTGGAAGCTGCGGCGCGCCTTCGGGTGGCCGGACTTCTTGCGCGCGACGACGCGCGGATCGCGGGGCAGGAAACCGCCGGGCGTCAACGCTGCGCGCAGGGCCGGCTCGTCAGCGACCAGCGCGCGGCTGATGCCATGACGCACCGCACCGGCCTGGCCGGACAATCCGCCGCCCTTCACCGACACGATGACGTCGAACTGGCCGTCGCGCGCCGCGGCGATCAGCGGCTGGCGCAGGATCATGCGCAGCACCGGACGCGCGAAGTAGATGGTCTCTTCCTTGCCGTTGACGACGATCTTGCCGCGGCCCGGCTTGATCCAGACGCGCGCGATGGCGTTCTTGCGCCGGCCGGTCGCGTAAGCGCGGCCCTGCTTGTCGCGGTTGGCTTTCTTCTCCGCGCCCTCTTCCGGTGCGTTGGCGGGTTTCGCCTTGATCAGCGTGGACTTGAGGTCGCTGAAATTCTTGACTTCTTCAGCCATCGTTACGCCGCCTTCGTCTTCTTGAAGTTGGAATTCTTCGGGTTCATCGCGGCAACGTCGAGCTTCTCGGGCTGCTGCGCTTCGTGCTTGTGCTCGGTGCCTGCGAACACGCGCAGGTTCGAGAGCTGGCGCTTGCCGAGCGGGCCCTTCGGGAGCATGCGCTCCACGGCCTTCTCGATGACGCGCTCCGGATGCTTGCCGCTCATGATCGCGTCGGCCGTGCGGTACTTGATGCCGCCGATATAACCGGTGTGCCAGTTATAGACCTTGTCCTTGAGCTTGTTGCCCGTGAGGACAACCTTGGACGCGTTGATGACCACGACGTTGTCGCCGCAATCCATGTGAGGGGTGTAGGTCGCCTTGTGCTTGCCGCGCAGGCGCATGGCGATGACCGAAGCAAGACGGCCCACGACAAGCCCTTCGGCGTCGATCAGGATCCACTTCTTCTCGATCTCGGACGCCTTGGCCGAGTAGGTTTTCATGGCAGTATGTCTCCGAACAAGGCGCGCGATGTATGCGATCGGTGCGGACCGGTCAAGCAGAAAGCGCCATTTTTCGGCACTTCAGGGTAGCGGTATTATAATACCGTATCAAATATGGCCAAAAGGGCGAGTTCCGGCGAAATCCGGGTTGGCATCGGCGGATGGACTTTCGAGCCCTGGCGCGGGGGCATGTTTTTCCCTGCCAAGCATCCCAAAACCCGGGAGCTGGAATATGCCAGCCGCAAGGTCACGACCATCGAGATCAACGGCACCTATTACTCCACCCAGAAGCCGACGACGTTCCGCAAATGGCATGACGAAACGCCGGACGATTTCGTCTTCTCGGTAAAAGCCAACCGCTTCACGACCAATCGCAAGATCTTGGCGGAGGCCAAGCCCTCCATCGACATGTTCCTCAAAAGCGGATTGAGCGAACTGAAGCACAAGCTCGGGCCCATCCTCTGGCAGTTCGCGCCGACCAAGAAGTTCGACGCTGCCGATTTCGAAGGCTTCCTCGCCCTGCTCCCCAAGACGCTCGACGGCCTCAAGCTGCGCCACGCGCTGGAAGTGCGGCATGAGAGTTTCGCGGTGCCGGAGTTCGTGACGCTCGCCCGCAAACACGGCGCCGCCATCGTCTACGCGCACCACGAAACCTATCCCGAGATAGCGGATGTAACGGCAGACTTCGTGTATGCGCGTTTGCAGCAGACGGCCGCAAAAGTGGAAACCGGATACACGACGGCGGAGATCAAAAAGTGGACGGCCATCGCGCAGGAATGGGCGGATGGCAAAGTCGCCAAATCGCTGCCCGCGGTCGGCAAGCCCGCGAAACCCGTCCCGACGGATGTGTTCGTCTATTTCATCTCCGGCGCGAAAGAGCGCAATCCCGCCGCCGCGCAGGCGATGCTGAAAGAACTGAAGAAGTAGTCAGCGGAAACGAAAGAGATCGGCATCCTTGTCCGGCCTGCCGCGCAAAAATGTCGGCACGATTTCCGAAGCTATCACGCTGTAGACCGTTCCGTTTCCACCGAAGCCCATGACGACAAAGCAGTTGGGCATGTCCGGCACGCGGTCGATGATCGGCAAGCCGTCTTCGCTCTCACCAAACGCGCCGGTCCACTTCTGCGACACGGTGAAATCCAAATCGGAAATAAGCGCCTTCGCCTTGGCGACAAGCCGCGCGGTTTTGTGCGGCAGCGAACGCGCGCGATAGGACGGCAAATCAATATCTTCATCTTCGCCGCCGACGATCAGCCGGCCATCCGGCGAGGTTCGCATATAGAGGTAAGGCGTTGCTGCTTCCCACACGAGCGTGTTGCGCAGCCAGCTCGGCAATTTTGCATGCGGACGCGACGCCAGCGCCCAACTCGATGTGATCTTCGTCCCGCGCTGCGGAACGCCTTTGAGTTGCTCATAGCCCGTGCAGAACACCACGTACCGGGCCTCGATGAAATGCCTTCCGGTATCGAGCACCACGCCATGCGCCGTCGCGATCACATCGCGGATTTCCACCGGCGTGTAGAGCTTCGCGCCTTTGCGCATCGCCGCCCGCAGCAATCCCTGCGTAAGCCGCACCGGATCGGCGGAAGCGGCACCCAGACTAAAGATCGCGCCGGTACGGTCGATGCCAAAGATGGCGCGTAACTTTGCGGCATCGAGAAATTCTCCGGGCAAACGCGCGCGATTGCGCGCCCTGCATTCCTTTTCCAGTCCTCGCGAGCCCATGTCGGCGCCTGCGAGATAGAGCGTATCCGCGCGGCGCAAGCCGCAAGCGATGTTTTCCCCATCGACGATAAGCACAAGCTGCTGCGTCGCGCGCCAGGAACGCCGCCATGCCCGCGCGGCCCTGCCGCCGCCCATCTTGTCGGCAAGTTCTGTCAGCGGCGTGTCGATTTCGAATTGCAGCATGGCCGTGGACGCCATGGTACTGCCATGCGCCGGCG
>JBQCJO010000199.1:0-9150 GCA_051952735.1 Rhizomicrobium sp. | reverse complement strand
AACGCAAATCTTCCCGACAGCGCGCAGGCGACCGATGCCGATCGCGCCGCGAAGGATCCGCAATGGCTGATCGTCGTGGGCGTCTGCACCCATCTGGGCTGCACACCGACGGTTTCCACGCCGCAATCGCCGCAGGGCGAATTCGGCGGCTGGCTCTGCCACTGCCACGGCTCGCAGTACGATACGGCCGGCCGCATCCGCAAAGGTCCGGCGCCGCAGAACCTGGCGGTGCCGCCGTACAGCTTCACGTCCCCCACCAAAATCAAAGTCGGCTAACGGAGCCCATACATGTCCGGTCCCTCGACCTATGTTCCGAAATCCGGCTTCGCGCGCTGGATGGATTCGCGCCTGCCGCTGATGCGCTTCGCGAACGACACGATCATCACCTTCCCGACACCGAAGAACCTGAACTTCTGGTACGCGTTCGGCGCCATCCTGACGTTCATGCTGGCGATCCAGATCATCACCGGCATCGTGCTGGCCATGCACTATGTCGCCAACGCGACGATCGCCTTCGACTCCGTCGAAGGGATCATGCGCAACATCAATTACGGCTGGCTGATCCGCTACATGCACGCAAACGGCGCGTCGTTCTTCTTCATCGCCGTCTACATCCACATGTTCCGCGGCCTCTATTACGGCTCCTACAAGGCGCCGCGCGAGGTTCTCTGGATCCTGGGCGTCATCCTGTACCTCCTGATGGTCGCGACCGCGTTCTTCGGTTACGTGCTGCCGTGGGGCCAGATGTCGTTCTGGGGCGCCACCGTGATCACGAACTTCTTCTCGGCGCTCGACCAGATCACGCCGCATTGGGGCAGCGCCATCGCCACCTGGCTGTGGGGCGGCTTCGCGGTCGGCGACGCCACGCTCAACCGCTTCTTCTCGCTGCACTACCTGCTGCCGTTCGTCATTGCGGGCGTTGTCGCGCTGCACATCTGGGCGCTCCACGTTCCGGGCAACAACAACCCGCTGGGCATCGACGTGAAGGGCCCGCAGGACATGCTGCCGTTCCATCCCTATTACACGGTGAAGGACAGCTTCTACGTCGCGCTGTTCGCGCTGGTGTATCTGGCCTTCGTGTTCTACGCGCCGAACTTCTTCGGCAATCCGGACAACTACACGCCCGCCAATCCGGTCGTGACGCCGCCGGACATCGTGCCCGAATGGTATCTGCTGCCGTACTACGCGATGCTGCGTTCGGTGCCGCAGAAGCTGATCGGCGTCCTTGTGATGGCCGGCTCGCTGCTGACGCTGGCGTTCATTCCGTGGCTCGACACGTCGAAAGTGCGTTCCACGCGCTTCCGTCCGATGATGAAGCAGTTCTTCTGGATCTTCGTGATCGACTGCCTGATCCTCGGCTATTGCGGATCGCAGAGCGCCGACGCGACGCTCAACCTGACGGCAGGCTTGCAGCTTCCGCTGGTGTGGGTCGCCCGTATCTGCACGGTCTACTACTTCGGCTTCTTCTGGGTGGTCATGCCGTTGCTCGGCATCATCGAGAAACCCAAGCCTTTGCCTGCCAGCATCTCGCAGCCCGTTCTGGCGCCTGCGGAGTGAGGATGATGAATATGAAAGCTCTCACCCTCGCATTTGCGGCGTTTATCGCGACATCGGGCATGGCCCTCGCTGAAGACCTGAGCGAGCCGCTGCCGCCCAAGGACGTCCATTGGTCGTTCGAAGGCCCGTTCGGCACCTATGACCGCGCGGCCCTGCAGCGCGGCTTCCAGGTGTACAAGGAAGTCTGCTCGGCGTGTCACGGCCTCAACCACGTCGCGTTCAACGACCTGATCGGTGGCAAGGAAGGCAGCGGCTTCTTCACCGAGCCGCAGGCCAAGGCGATCGCCGCCGGCTACAAGCTCCCCGCCGAGCCGGACGACAAGGGCAACACCACCGACGACAAGGGCAATCCGCTCACGCGTCCGGGCATCCTTGCCGACCATTTCCCGTCGCCGTTCCCGAACGAGAACGCTGCGCGCGCGAGCAATGGCGGTGCGCTGCCGCCGGATCTGTCGCTGATCGTGAAGGCGCGCGAAGGCGGTCCGCAATATGTCTATTCGATCGTCACCGGAGACGGCACGCCCGCGCCGCATGGCTTCAAGGTGATCGACGGCAAATATTACGACCCGTATTTCCCGGGCCGGAACATTTCCATGCCGCCGCCGCTGCGCAACGACTCCGTCACCTATTCCGACGGAACCAAGGCGACGCTGGACCAGGAAGCGCATGACGTCGTGACGTTCCTCTCCTGGGCAAGCGAGCCCAAGCTGGAAGAGCGCCACCGCCTCGGCTTCGGCGTGATGCTGTTCATGATCCTGCTGTCGGGGCTGCTGTTCCTGTCCTACCGCAAGGTCTGGAAAGACGCGCACTAAGCGCCTGCGAAGCAAGTTTGAGGGGCCGGAAGCGAAAGTTTCCGGCCCTTTTTCTTTGCATTTTGGCCACCCACGCCCGCGCGATTGCAACCGCTGCCCCCGATGCGTAAGAGGGGCCGTTCTCTTAAGGTTTGAGCATGGCAAAGACGGTTTTGGGCATCATCGGCGGCAGCGGTGTGTATGACATTCCGGGCCTCGAAAACGCCAAGTGGCAGAATGTGAAATCGCCATGGGGCGAGCCTTCGGACGCGCTGCTCACCGGCACGTTCAAGGGCGTGGACCTCGTCTTCCTGCCGCGCCATGGCCGCGGCCATGTGCAGACGCCGACCTCGATCAATTACCGCGCCAATATCGACGCGCTGAAGCGCATCGGCGTGACGGATGTGATTTCCGTTTCGGCGTGCGGCTCGCTGAAAGAAGAACTGCCGCCCGGCATGTTCGTGATGGCGGACCAGTTCATCGACCGCACCTTCGCGCGCGAGAAGAGCTTCTTCGGCCCCGGCTTCGTGGCGCATGTCTCGATGGCGCATCCGGTGGATTCGCGGCTTTCGAAGATCCTCTATGAATCCGCCGGGGAGATCGGCGTGCCGTGTTCGCGCGGTGGCTCTTATCTCTGCATGGAAGGCCCGCAATTCTCCTCGCTCGCGGAAAGCAATCTCTATCGCTCTTGGGGTTGTTCGGTGATCGGCATGACGGCGATGCCCGAAGCCAAGCTCGCGCGCGAGGCGGAGTTGCCTTACGCCATCGTCGCCATGGTGACCGACTACGATTGCTGGCACGAAGACCATGGCCATGTGACCGTCGATCAGGTCGTGAAGATCATGCACGCCAACGCCGAGAACGCCCGCAAGCTGGTGATGACCATCGCGCCGAAGCTCGGTCCCAACCGCGTCTCGTCGCCGGATGGCACCGAAACCGTTCTCGACACTGCGCTGATCACCGCGCTGGAAAAGCGCGATCCCGCACTGCTCGCCAAACTCGACGCGGTCGCCGGCCGCGTGCTGAAGGGAAAGTAAGATGAACTTCGCCGATGCCATCCGCCATATTCCGGACTATCCCAAGAAAGGGATTCTGTTCCACGACATCACCACCTTGCTCGGCAATGCGCGGGCGTTCCGCGCGGCGGTGGATGCGCTGGTGCAGCCTTATGCGGGCATGAAGGTCGACAAGATCGCCGGCATCGAAGCGCGCGGCTTTATCCTCGGTGGCGCGGTGGCGCATCAGCTCAGCGTCGGCTTCGTGCCGGTGCGCAAGAAGGGCAAGCTGCCCTATACCGTCATCGGCGAAGACTACGACCTGGAATACGGCAAGGACCGCGTGGAGATTCACTCCGATGCGGTGAAGAAGGGCGAGAATGTCATCCTCGTGGACGATCTCATCGCCACGGGCGGTACCGCTTTCGCGGCGATCAAGCTGCTGGAGCGTGCGGGCGCCAATATTGTCGGCTGCGCCTTCGTCATCGACCTGCCGGATCTGGGCGGCGCGGACAAGATTCGCGCGCTGGGCAAAGATGTGGTGACATTGGTCTCCTTCGACGGACACTGACTTGAAGATCAACGGCAAGCCTTACCGCACCATCTGGCCGCATGGCGAAACCTCCGTGGAGGTGATCGACCAGACGAAGCTGCCGCATGAGTTCCGCACGCAGATGCTGCGCAACGTGGCGGATGCCGCGCGCGCAATTAAACAAATGATCGTGCGCGGCGCGCCGCTGATCGGCGCCACAGCCGCTTACGGCATCGCGCTTGCCATGCGTGAGGATGCGTCCGATGAGGCGCTCGATGCCGCGCATGACATGTTGCTGGAAACACGCCCCACCGCCATCAACCTGCGTTGGGCTTTGAAGCGCATGCGCGACACGCTGCGCAACCATCCGCGCGATCAGCGCGCCGCGCTCGCCTGGGCGGAAGCCGCGAAGATCGCGGACGAAGATGTGGAAGTGTGCCGTTCCATCGGCGAGCACGGCTTGAAGGTTCTGCAAGCCGCCGCCGCGAAGAAAAAGCCCGGCGAAACACTGAACGTGCTCACCCATTGCAATGCCGGCTGGCTCGGTTGCGTGGATTGGGGCACCGCGCTGGCGCCGATCTACATGGCCTATGACGCCGGCATTCCGATCCATGTGTGGGTGGATGAAACCCGCCCGCGCAATCAGGGTGCCTCGCTCACCGCCTTCGAACTCGGCGGTCACGGCGTGCCGCACACCATCATTGCCGACAACGCCGGCGGCTTGCTGATGACGCAGGGCAAGGTCGATCTGTGCATCGTTGGTACCGACCGCGTCACCGCGAATGGCGACGTCGCCAACAAGATCGGCACGTATCTGAAAGCGCTCGCGGCAAAGGACAACAACGTTCCGTTCCATGTCGCACTGCCGTCATCGACCATCGACTGGGAGATGGCGAAAGGCGCGGACATTCCGATCGAAGAACGCTCCGTCGACGAAGTGCTGAAGATGACAGGCCGCACGCCGACGGGCACGGTTGTGACCGTGGATATCGCGGCGCCCGGTTCCACCGCCGCCAATCCGGGTTTTGACGTGACGCCCGCGCGTTTGGTGACCGGTTTCATCACCGAAAAAGGGACTTGCGCGGCCACGGAGCAGGGCCTACGCAGCCTTTTTCCCAACAGGTAGTGCCATGCAACAGGCTTACTGTATGGCTGCGCTTTATGGGTTAGCGATTATTACTGCGGTTGGGGTGTTGGTCGCTTACTACACAACACGACGCGTTTGGCCGCTCTTGGCTTGGATTTGCTTGGTGGCCATTTATTTGCTTACCGAGTTCGCTGGTGCGGCGATGTTTATCTACGATCCGCCGCAAGGCATGACACTCCCAGCAGAGAAAACGAAATGAAATCCCTCTGGTCCGATGCCGAAGCCCAGGAATATGTGAAGCGCTACGCCGAAAAGGGCGTGAACGCAGATCTCGCGCTGCGCACCTATACGACGCGGCTGCTCGGCGGCGACCCGAAGCTGGTGCTGCATGGCGGCGGCAATACGTCGGTGAAGACGACCGCGAAGGATCAACTCGGCGAAGATGTCGAAGTGCTGCACATCAAGGGTAGCGGCTGGGATATGGGCAATATCGAGCCGCAGGGCTTGCCCGCGGTGAAGCTGGCCGAGATGCGCCGCTTGCGGAAGCTGCCCAAGCTCTCCGATGAGGATATGGTCAACTTCCAGCGCATCAATCTGCTGGATGCCTCCGCACCGAATCCGTCGGTGGAAACGCTGCTGCACGCCTTCCTGCCGCACAAATTCGTGGATCACACGCACTCCACCGCCGTGCTGGCGCTGACCGATCAACCCGAAGGCGAGAAGATCGCGCGCGAGCTTTACGGCGACCGCATGGCCTATGTGCCGTATTTCATTCCCGGCTTCACGCTCGCGAAGGCGGTGGCCGATGTGTTCGACAAGAACCCGAAGGCCGAAGGCCTCATCCTGCCGCGCCATGGCATCTTCACCTTCGCGGAAGACGCGAAGACCGCGTACGAGAAGATGATCGCCTTCGTGACGATGGCGGAAGAGCGCCTCGCCAAGAACGCGAAGCCGCTGAAGCAGGCCGAACTGCCCAAGCACATCGCGCGCGTCGCCGATATCGCGCCCATCCTGCGCGGCGCTGTTGCGATCGAGCGCAACGAACAGGCGGGCACGGCGAAGCGCCAGATCCTCTGCTTCCGCTCCAATCCCGCGATCCTGAATTATGTGAACGGCGCGGAAGTGTCGCGCTATTCGCAGATCGGCGTCGTGACGCCGGACCACACCATCCGCACCAAGAATTATCCGCTCGTCGTGCCCGCGCCGGATGCGCACAAGCTGGATGAGTGGAAGAAGGCGGTGGAAGCGGCGGTGGCCAAATATGTCGCCGACTATCACGCCTATTTCGCGCGCCACAACGCGAACATGAATCCGAAGAAGAAAGAACTCGATCCGCTGCCGCGCGTGATCCTCGTTCCCGGCGTCGGCCTGTTCGGCCTCGGCGCGAGCGCGAAAGACGCTGCCATCGCCGCCGACATTGCGGAGAACACCGTCGAAGTCATCACCAACGCGGAAGGCGTGACGTCGTATCAGCCGATCAGCGAAGCGGACATGTTCGAAGTCGAATATTGGTCGCTGGAGCAGGCCAAGCTGGGCAAGGGCGCGGAGAAAGTGCTGGCGCGGCAGGTCTGCGTCGTCACCGGCGGCGGCTCCGGCATCGGCGCGGCCACGGCCAAAGCGATGGCGGCGGAAGGCGCGGAAGTGGCCGTACTCGACCGCGATCACGACGCGGCGGTGAAAGCTGCGAAAGCCATTCACAAACACGCGCTCGCCATCCAGTGCGACGTCACCGATCCGTCCGCCGTGAAAGCCGCGTTCGACAAGGTCGTGGAAGCGTTCGGCGGCGTGGATATTGTCGTCTCCAACGCGGGCGCCGCGTGGCAGGGCAAAATCGGCGAAGTCGATGGCGAAGTCTTACGCAAATCGTTCGAGCTGAACTTCTTCGCCCATCAGGCCGTGGCGCAGGCCGCCGTGCATGTGATGAAGGCGCAAGGCACCGGCGGCTGCCTGCTGTTCAATACCTCCAAGCAGGCCGTGAATCCCGGCAAGGATTTCGGACCCTATGGCTTGCCGAAAGCTTCGACCTTGTTCCTGATGAAGCAATATGCGCTGGATTACGGCAAAGAAGGCATCCGCTCCAACGCCGTCAACGCCGACCGCATCCGCTCAGGCCTGCTGACCGATGAGATGGTCGCCCAACGCGCCAAAGCCCGCGGCCTGTCCGAGAAAGACTATATGGGCGGCAATCTCTTGGGCCGGGAAGTTTATGCCAGCGAAGTCGCCGAAGCCTTCGTCTATCTCGCCCACGCCGAGAAGACGACCGCAGGCGTTATCACCGTCGACGGCGGAAATATCGAAGCTTCTCTCCGATAATCCCACAACCGTCATGGCCGGGCTTGACCCGGCCACCCATCCCGCGCGCGTCTGCGCGCGAAAGACTCACATCAGCGTGTAATCGAGCTCTTTCCAACCGGGATTCATCTTCTCAATCAGTTCGATTTTCCAGTCGCGCTTCCAACGTTTAATGCTCGTTTCACGTTGAATTGCATCCGTGACGAGATCGTGAATCTCGTAATAGACCAACCGCGTAAGCCCGTATTTCTTCGTGAAAGCGGATCCAACTCCGCGCCGATGCGCGTCGAGTCTTGCAGGCATGTCGTTCGTCACGCCGGTGTAGAGCGTGCCGTACGGCTTGTTCGTTAGGATGTAGACGTAACCTTTCCGCATCTGTCATCTCTTCGCCGCGTGGACACGCGGCGGATGGGTGGCCGGGTCAAGCCCGGCCATGACGGATAGTGGAGCTAGCCCCCGTTCGCCCGGAATAGATCCAGCGTCCGCTTCATGCCGAGCTTGTGCGCTTCTTCGTTGTAGTCGTCTCTCCGGTCGGAGTTGAAACCGTGGCCGGCGTCTTCGTAGACGTAGACTTTCACGTCAGGATGCGCGGCCTTGATCTTCTCGACCTGTTCCATCGGGATGCCGTGATCCTTCGCGCCGAAATGCAGGATCGTGGGGCAGCGCGGCTGCCAGTCGTTCATCGAATAGATGTTGCCGCCGTAATAGCCGGACGCCGCCGCGAGCCCATCGCATTTGCAGGCCGCGGCCCACGTCACCGATCCGCCATAGCAATAGCCCGTGATGAACACTGGGCCTTTGCCCCTCAGCGCGTCGATGCAGGTCTGCGTGTCCTTGATCGACAGTTCGAACGGGTGCTCTCCGCGCGCGATCTTGATCGCTTTCTGAATGTCTTCCGGCGTGTAGCTGGCCTGTAGCCCCGGCGCTTCGCGGTCGTACAGCGCGGGCGCGAGAACCTCATAGCCCTCGGCGGCAAACTTGTCGGAGCTTTCCTTGATGTGCTCGGTGACGCCGAAGATTTCCTGGATCAGCACCAAGCCGCCGCGCCGCGCGCCCACCGGGTCGACGTGATAGACGCCGATCTCGGCGCCATCGCTCATCTTCATCTTGATCATCTTGCCGCGCAGGGACATTCGTTCTCTCCAGTTTGCTTGCCACCTGCATCATTCCACAAATGTCATGGCCCGCAAATGCGGGCCACCCAGGTGACGTCTTCTCGAAATTTGCAGGAAGGAAACATGAGTCTGCGTTTGGAGGTCTGGCGATATGCCACTTCCAACTGGGTGGCCCGCACTCCGGCGGGCCATGACAGCTATTTTTGTGTCGGACGGCGCTGTACGAAGCCCTTGCCGATGAAGCTGAAAACGACGGTGCCGTTTTCGTCGCGCGCTTCGTTCAGGCTCTTGACGATGCCCATGTCGGGCCGCGATTTCAGCGCTACCTTCTCGATCACTTCGTTGGAGTAGGTGAGCGTCATTCCCGGGCGCACGGGTTTCAGCCATTTGAGGTCTTCGAAGCCCGGCGAAACGCCTGCGCGCTGCAGGGGATTTCCGGCGGCCTTGCTCTTCTCGCGGTCGGCGATGGCGAGCTTCATCCAGATGGCAGCAGTGTGCCAGCCGCTGGCGATCAACCCGCCGAACATCGTCTGCTTGGCCGCTTCCGGATCGAGATGGAAAATCTGCGGATCGTATTTCTTCGCAAAGCGGATGATCTCGTCTTGCGTGAAGGTGTAGCTGCCTAGTTCCCGGCGCGCGCCGATCTCGATGTCTTCCCACCAGCTCATGGGCGCTTCCCGATGATGGGCGTCATGGAGATCATCGCGATCTGCTCGCGGCTGTCGAACATGCGGCAGTCGAACGTCACAAGACCGAACGGCTTGCTGCCCGACGGTTTGGC
>JBQCJO010000198.1:0-9707 GCA_051952735.1 Rhizomicrobium sp. | reverse complement strand
CTTCATTTCGATCCACAACATGGCCTCGTGGATGATCGATCGCTTCGGCAACGAAGAGCAGCGCAAGCGCTTTCTGCCGAAACTGACCACGATGGAGAAGATCGCCAGCTACTGCCTGACCGAGCCGGGATCTGGTTCGGATGCGGCATCGCTCAAGACGAAAGCGGTGAAAGACGGCGATCACTATGTGCTGAACGGTTCCAAGGCTTTCATCTCCGGCGCCGGCGTGTCGGATGTGTATGTCTGCATGGTGCGAACCGGCGAAGATGGACCGAAAGGCATTTCCTGTCTCGTCATCGAGAAAGGAACGCCGGGCCTCAGTTTCGGCAAGAAAGAACGCAAGATGGGTTGGAACTCCCAGCCCACGGCGCAGGTGATTTTCGACAATTGCCGTGTGCCGGTCACCAACCGCATCGGTGCCGAAGGCGAAGGCTTCCGCATCGCGATGATGGGATTGGATGGCGGGCGTATCAACATCGGCGCTTGTTCCGTCGGCACCGCGCGCGCGGCGCTGGATGAAGCCAAGGCTTACGTATCGGATCGCAAACAATTCGGCCGGGCCATCGCCGAATTCCAGGCGACGCAATTCAAACTCGCGGACATGGCGACGGAGCTGGAAGCCTCACGCCTGATGATCCGAAACGCCGCCGATGCGCTCGACAGGAAGCATCCCCGCGCCACGATGTTGTGTGCAATGGCCAAGCGCTTTGCCAGCGACACCGGCTCCAAGATCGCCAACGATGCGCTGCAGCTTCATGGCGGCTACGGCTATCTGAAGGACTTTCCGGCGGAACGCCATGTGCGCGACCTGCGGGTGCATCAGATTCTGGAAGGCACCAACGAGATCATGCGCGTGATCGTGGCGCGCGAAATGTTCCGGCAATGAGCGAAGACGCCGAAGTTTTGTTTGAGCGCCGTGGCGCGTTGGGTCTGATCACGTTGAACCGGCCCAGGGCGTTGAATGCCCTGACGCATGGCATGTGCGTGCAGATGAAGGCGCAGCTTGACCAGTGGGCAAAGGACGAAGCGATCAAATCCGTCGCCGTCAAAGGCTCTGGAGATCGTGCGTTCTGTGCGGGCGGCGACATCCGCGCGCTCTATGAATCGGGCAAAGCGGGAACGCCCTATGCGCTGGAATTCTATCGTGACGAATACATCCTCAACGCGGCGATCAAGCACTATCCCAAGCCCTACGTCGCATTGATCCAGGGCATCAACATGGGCGGAGGTGTCGGTGTCTCCGTCAATGGAAGTCATCGCGTTGCGGGCGAAGGCATGGTGTTCGCCATGCCCGAAACCGGCATTGGCTTGTTTCCCGATGTCGGCGGTTCCTATTTTCTCCCGCGCTGCCCGGGCGAAGTCGGCATGTTTCTCGGTCTGACGGGCATGCGGTTGAAAACGGCGGACTCCCTCTATGCCGGCATCGCTACGGATTTCGTGCCGGTCTCGCGATGGGAGACATTGCTGGAAGCACTTTCGGACGGCACCGCTCCCGATACCGCTATCGCCGGTTTGAAAGATGGTGTGCCCGACACATTCCTTCTCGAACACAGATCGGCGATCGACCGCATTTTTGCGGCAGGTTCGATCGAGGACATTCTCGCGAGTCTCGACGCCGAGCATGAGGACTGGACCGATGACATCGCCAGGACGATCCGCACGAAGTCACCCACAAGCCTCAAAGTCACTTACCGCCAAATTCGCGAAGGCAAGAAACTGGACTTCGACGATTGCATGAGGATGGAATATCGCATGGTCAACCGCATCGTTGCGGGCCATGATTTCTATGAAGGCGTGCGCGCGGTCATCATCGACAAGGACAACGCGCCGAAGTGGCAGCCATCGGAGTTGTCCGGAGTTTCGCAGGCGGATGTTGACGCCTATTTCTCGCCGCTGGGACAAAAGGAACTAAAACTATGACCAACATCGCATTCATCGGCGTGGGCAATATGGGCGGTCCCATGGCCCGCAATCTTCTCAAGGCTGGTCATAGGGTTACGGCATTCGATCTTAGTGCCGCTGTCCTAGATCCGGTGTTGAAGGCCGGCGCCGCAAAAGGCGCGACCGCGAATGAGGCGGTGAGAGATGCCGACGTCGTGATCACGATGCTTCCGGCGGGACAGCATGTGCGCAGCGTCTATCTCGACAACGGTGTGCTCGGTGCAGCGAAGAAAGGCGCGCTGCTGATCGATTCTTCGACGATTGACGTCGATTCCGCACGCGCCGTTCACGCTGCAGCGGAGAAGGCGGGATTTTTGTTCCTGGATGCTCCGGTCAGCGGCGGCACAGGTGGCGCGGAAGCGGGAACACTGACCTTCATGTGCGGCGGCAGCGCTGCTGCATTCGAAAAGGCAAAGCCTGTTCTGGAAAAAATGGGCAAAAAGATTGCGCATGCCGGCGGTCCCGGCGCAGGGCAAGCAGCCAAGATCTGCAACAACATGATGCTGGGCATTTCGATGATCGGCACCTGCGAGGCTTTGGCGCTGGGCGAGAAACTCGGCCTAGAAGCACAAGCGTTGTTCGACATCATGTCCACGTCATCGGGCCAGTCATGGTCGCTTACGACCTACTGCCCTGTGCCGGGGCCGGTGCCGACCGCGCCGTCCAACCGCGACTACGCCGGCGGATTTGCCACCGCGTTGATGCTAAAGGATTTGAAGCTCGCACAAACGGCGGCACAGTCGGTTGGCGCCAACACGCCGCTTGGTGCCGAAGCGGCACAACTCTATTCGCTGTTTGCAGCGGCCGGTAACGCCGGAATCGACTTTTCCGGGATAATTCGCATGTTGCGCGGAAAGGCCTGATTTACCCGCCCTTAAGACCCCCGCCGTATTCTTTAGTCAAATAAAACAGGTGGGCCTCGCGAAAAACGCGAGGGTGTGGAAGATGTCAGCGTTGGCGAAACCGCAGATCGCGGCCGCGCTCGAAAGCGCGTCGGCAGTGAGCAAACAATACATGGAGATGCTCAATCTCATCGAGAGATTGCATCGCCAGCTTCTCGACGTCATCAAGGACGAGCTCGATCGTCGCGATGAACGCGAGATCAACAGCGTCCAGGCGTTGCTGTTGTTCAACGTCGGTGACCAGGAACTGACGGCCGGTGAGCTGCGCACGCGCGGCCACTATCTCGGCTCGAACGTTTCCTACAATCTCAAGAAATTGGTGGAAGCCGGTTACGTCCATCACGAGCGTTCCGAACTCGACCGCCGCTCCGTGCTGGTGCGCTTGACCCGCAAGGGCGAAGCGGTGCGCGACATGCTGCGCGAGCTGTTCGAGCGCCATCTGATCTCGCTGGAAGCCGTCGGTAACGTCGGCGGCAGCGATCTCGATGGTATGAACGCTTGCCTGAAGCGCCTCGAACGCTTCTGGATCGACCAGGTTCGTTTCCGCCTCTAAGTGTTTTCTTCGGCCCGCCGGCGACTCGTGCCGAGAATGGGCAGAGTCGCCGGAGCCGGCCGCCTTGGATCGCGTCCAAAACCATTTTCACCATCACTGGCATTTCTATGCCGCCGCCATTGTCGGCGGCTTGATTTTTTTGTGGCCGGGGCTGAACGGCCCGCCGCGCACCTTGGCTGCTGGCGATGCCTTTTTCTTTGTCTATCTCGTGATTGCAGCGGCCGCTGTGTATCGCCTCGATGTGGAAGGTTTGCGGAAGAAAGCGGCGTCGGAAGACGAAGGCATCCTCGTGGTGATCCTGATCGCGTTGGTCGTGATCGGTATCTCTTCTCTGGCGATCATCACCGTGCTTCGGGAAAAGCACGCGCCATCGCCACTGGCCATGACGCTCGCTCTCGGCGGCGCACCTCTAGGCTGGACGGCGCTGCACACAATCGCGGCGTTCCACTATGCCAACTTGTTTTACACACAGAGTGGTCGCGCGAAGACGGCGCATGACACGCGGGGGTTGGAGTTCGCAGATACCAAAGAGCCGGGAATCTGGGAATTTCTCTATTTCGCTTTCACCATCGGGATGACCGCGCAAACATCGGACACCGAAGTCTCCGACACCCGGATGCGCCGCGCCGTGCTGGCCCATTCGGTGGTCTCGTTCTTTTACAACACGGCCATCATCGCAATGGCTGTAAATGCGGTGGTTTCCACGGCGAGCTGAGCTCGGTTTTTAAATTCGGGCGGGTCGGAAAAGGTACGCAAAAGCATCCGAAAGATGTTTCGCGCCATGTATTTAAGGTGTCCGGGCATGTGACAATTCGCATGGATTGGGAGGGGGATCTTGGGATATTCTCGCCCCAACAAGGAATTGGGTCTTTCTAACGGAGACCGCGCAGGGCTAGCCGGTATGTCTTTCCCTTACATTTCCCGTTTCCGTGAAGCGCTTGCGGGGTTGCGTCGTGAAGGGCGCTACCGCGTCTTCGCAGACATCGTCCGCCGCCGGGGTAGCTATCCCCAGGCGCTCTATCATTCGGAACAGAATGCCCGCCCGATCACTGTCTGGTGCAGCAACGACTACCTGTGCATGGGACAGCATCCCAAGGTCATCGCCGCGATGCACGAGGCTCTTGAGACGACGGGGGCGGGCTCTGGTGGAACCCGCAACATCTCCGGCACAACCCACTATCACGTCGAGCTGGAGAGAGAACTCGCGGATTTGCACGGCAAGGAAGCGGCGCTGATCTTCACCTCCGGGTTCGTATCCAACGATACGACACTGGCGACATTGGCGAAGCTGTTGCCTGGCTTGATCGCGTTCTCGGACGAGCAGAACCATGCCTCGATGATCGAAGGTATCCGGCATGGCGGCATCGAAAAGCGCATCTTCAAGCACAACGATATGGCAGATCTGGAAGCGCAGCTTCGTGCCGCGGACCCTGCCGCGCCGAAGCTGATCGCCTTCGAATCCGTCTATTCCATGGATGGCGACTTCAGTCAGATCGAGAAGGTCTGCGACCTTGCCGAAAAATATGGCGCGATGACCTATCTTGACGAAGTTCACAGCGTGGGGCTTTACGGCCCGCGTGGCGCCGGTGTTGCCGCCCGCGATGGCGTCATGCATCGGGTGGATATCATTGAAGGCACGCTCGCCAAGGCGTTCGGCGTGATGGGCGGCTATATAACCGCGAGCGCGGAACTCATCGATTGTATCCGCTCGTTCGCGCCGGGGTTCATTTTCACCACTTCGATAGCCCCTGTGCTGGCCGCGGGCGTTCTCGCCAGCGTGCGTCACCTCAAGGAAAGCAATGCGGAGCGCGAGAAGCTTCAGGAACGCGCCGGAAAACTGAAGTCGCTTCTGCGCGAGGCGGGCTTGCCGCTGATGGAAACGACCAGCCACATCGTGCCGGTTTTTGTGGGGGATGCGGCCACCTGCAAATCGGTGTCGGACGCGCTGTTACGAGAGCATGCGATCTATGTGCAGCCGATCAATTTCCCGACAGTCCCACGCGGAACCGAACGCCTGCGCTTCACCCCATCGCCGATGCACACGGATGCGATGATGGAGCAACTTGTCCGGGCGCTCGATCAGGTTTGGACGTCCCACCAATTGAAGCGCGCGGCCTGAAAGCGATGCCGCCCCGCGGCAGCGACGTCTATGTCGAGTTCGTGATCCGGGGCGCTTTCGTGAAAGCAACTGCCATACACGCCGCCACGGGAACAGAGGCGAGCATCATTGGTCCAGCCGGCGCTGCGCGCGCGGATCTATCCGCCGCGGCGATCCGCAAGCTCGAATACGTTCTGAAGAAGCAGAAGAACGCGTAAGCCTATCCGCGGCGGCGGCCTTTGTGCGCCGGCGCATTCCTGCCCAACCCGATCTTCTTGGCGAACTCCGAGCGCTGTGCGGCGTAATTCGGCGCGACCATCGGATAGTCGGCCGGCAGGCCCCACTTCGCGCGGTATTCTTCCGGCGTGAGATTGTAGTTGGACCGCAGATAACGCTTCAGCATCTTCAGCTTCTTGCCGTCTTCCAAACACACGATGTATTCGTTTGTGACGGACTTCTTCACCGGCACCGCGGGCTTCTGCGATGTCAGGGATTCTGAAGCTGGCGCTCCCGAAAGCGCCCCAAGCGTTGCGTAAATGCTCTTGATCACCGCAGGCAGGTCTCCGGCGGCGACAGAATTGTTGCTGACATAAGCGGCCACGATGTCGCTGACGAGCCGCAACAACTCGTCCGTCCTGGCGATGTGCCCTTCGAGTGGATGACTCATGAAATGGTACCCTTCGGCGCTCTGATTCAATATTTGGTAGAATGCTATTGCCTAGCCCCTAGGGGGAATCAAGCGGGCAGGCTCGGGAAGAGTTCAATCCCAAGCGATTGGGGTTGGTTAGTGACATTTAAAGATCAAGAAAAGGAATCGGCGGGCCGGAAATCTGCGGCGATCCAAGCCTTTTCCTGAATGGGACTTTTTGCTCAGACATGGAGACTGGCTGGGACAAAAGATGTGCATAAGCCGCAGTCTGCGCGCGGTAAGTTCTCGCTGGCGACGGACTGTTCCGGACACTGGCGCAATATCTGGTAAAGGGATAGGGGTAGCCACGCGATAGGTGCGCATCGGCGCTAAGCGTGGCATCTGGCGCGCAGTTCAAGTGAGGCAGACATGGTGGCGGCATCGAATGCGGCTGAGCCGCAAAACTCCGGATTTTTCTCGCGCGGACTGTCCGCGGCAGATCCGGAAATCGCGAAGGCAATCAACGAAGAGTTGGAGCGCCAACGCGACAAGATCGAGCTGATCGCCTCAGAAAACATCGTCAGCAAAGCGGTGCTTGAAGCGCAGGGCTCCGTCCTGACAAACAAATACGCTGAAGGCTATCCCGGCCGGCGCTATTACGGCGGTTGCGAGTATGTGGACGTCGCCGAAGAACTGGCGATCGATCGCGCGAAGCGTCTCTTCAACTGCAATTTCGCGAACGTGCAGCCGCACTCCGGTGCGCAGGCGAACCAGGCAGTGTTCTTTGCGCTGATGCAGCCCGGCGACACGTTCATGGGCCTCGATCTGGCGGCCGGCGGTCACCTCACACATGGCTCGCCGGTCAATCAGTCCGGCAAATGGTTCAAACCCGTCTCCTACACGGTGCGCCGCCAGGATCATCGTATCGACATGGACGAAGTGGCCTCCATCGCGAAAGAGCATAAGCCCAAGCTCATCATCGCGGGCGGTTCGGCCTATTCGCGTATCATCGACTTCAAGCGCTTCCGTGAAATCGCCGATTCCGTCGGCGCGTTCTTCATGGTCGACATGGCGCACTTTGCCGGGCTGGTTGCCGGCGGTGTTCATCCCAATCCGCTCGAGCACGCGCATGTCGTGACGACAACGACGCACAAGACGCTGCGTGGACCGCGTGGCGGCATGATCCTTTCGAACGATGAGGCCTTGGGCAAGAAGATCAATTCGGCTGTCTTCCCGGGACTGCAAGGCGGGCCGCTCATGCACGTCATCGCGGCGAAGGGCGTCGCCTTTGCCGAAGCGCTGAAGCCGGATTTCAAACTGTATGCCCGCGCCGTCGTCGACAATGCGAAGGCGCTTGCCGAAACGCTGCATGCGCAAGGGCTCGATATCGTGTCCGGCGGCACCGACACGCATCTGATGCTGGTCGATCTGCGCCCCAAGAACGCCAAGGGCAATCACACGGAGAAGGCGCTGGATCGCGCCTTCATCACGACCAACAAGAACGCCATCCCCTTTGACACAGAGAAGCCGGCAATCACTTCCGGCATTCGCTTGGGCACGCCGGCGGGCACCACGCGCGGTTTTGGTCCGGCGGAGTTCAAGGAGATCGGCAAGTTGATCGTCGAAGTCGTTGATGCCGTGGCCAAAAAAGGCGAGGCAGGCGATGCCGACGTTGAAGCCAGTGTGCGTTCGCGCGTGGCCGATTTGTGCGGCCGCTTTCCGATCTATCCCTAAGCGGAGCTTTTCATCTCATGCGTTGCCCCTTTTGCGGACATGACGATACACAGGTCAAAGACAGCCGGCCGAGCGAAGACAATTCGGCGATCCGGCGCAGGCGGCATTGCCCGGCTTGCGGCGGACGGTTCACGACCTTTGAGCGCGTTCAGCTTCGCGAGCTGATCGTCGTGAAGAAGAATGGACGTCGCGAGCCGTTCGAGCGCGAGAAACTGGAACGCTCGCTCACCCACGCGCTGCGCAAGCGCCCGGTGGAAGCGGAGCGCGTGGACCGCATGATCACCGGCATCGTTCGGCGTCTGGAAAGCATGGGCGAGAACGAGGTTCAGGCCACCACGATCGGCGAGTTGGTAATGCAGGCGCTCGCGAGCCTCGACAAGGTTGCCTATGTGCGTTTCGCTTCGGTCTATCGCAATTTCCGCGAGACCAAGGATTTCGAGGTCCTCATCGGTGAGATGGAAGGCGACCGCGACTAGGTTTTTGCCGTGAACGCGGATGAGCGTCATATGCGGCACGCGCTTGCTCTTGCGGCGCGCGGTCTGGGGCGCACCGGCAGGGTGCCTTCGGTTGGCTGTGTCATCGTTGCTTCCGATGGACGGATTGTCGGTCGCGGCCGCACCGATGATGCCGGCAGGCCGCATGGCGAAGCTGTCGCGCTTGCACAAGCCGGTGCTGCGACTGATGGCGCCACCGCTTACGTGAGTCTTGAGCCTTGCGCGCATCTTGGCGGGAGTGGGCCGCCATGCACCGATGCGCTGATCGCGCAAAAGATTGGCCGGGTTGTCGTTGCAATGAATGACCCGGATCCGCGCACGAACGGGCAAGGTATCGCCCGTTTGCGTAAAGCGGGCATTGAAGTTTCCACAGGTGTTCTTCAACGCGAGGCAGAAGCGCTCAATCGCGGCTTCACCTTGCGTATGACCGAGGGACGGCCTTCGGTAACGATCAAGCTCGCCGAAAGCATCGACGGCTTCACCGCTCGCGCACTAGGTGAGAGCCCCTGGATCACCGGCGAGGAAGCTCGCCGCTTCGGCCAACTCCTTCGGGCACAGCATGATGCCATCCTTGTAGGGATCGAAACTGTGCTCGCCGATGATCCAGAGCTGACCTGCCGCATTTCGGGGCTCGAGAAATATTCGCCCGTGCGCGTCGTGCTCGACAGCCAACTTCGGTTGGATCCTCATTCGATGCTGGCGCAGACGGCGCGCGATGTTTCGACCGTTGTATTCACGACGAGAGAAGGCGGCGACCATTTGCGCGCGCTGGGCGTTGAAGTCCTGCGCGTTCAGCCGACGCGTGAAGGGCGCACGGGGCTTCGCGAGGTGTTGGGTATACTCGCCGAGCGCGGCATCAATCGTTTGCTGGTCGAAGGCGGAGCGACGATCGCAAATGCCTTTCTCGCGAGTGGTTTTGCGGAGCGCCTCGAGATCTTCACGGCTCCCATGTCACTCGGGAATACGGGACGTCACGGCAGCGGTGCTTTGACGGTGGGGAATCTGCGCGAAGCCCCAAATTTTATGCGGGTTAGTGCCCGATCCTTCGGTCCGGATGTTCTGGAAAGCTTCGAGGCAAAGTCCTAAAAGAAACCCATGTTCACAGGCATAGTCACCGACGTCGGCCAGGTCCGGCACATCGAGCAACGCGGCGATACCCACATCGTCGTCGCGACGCATTACGACGTGTCCCAGATCGATGTGGGCGCGTCCATTGCATGTTCCGGCGCCTGCATGACGGTTGTCGACAAAGGCAACGCGAATGACCGCTGGTTCGCATTCACCGCATCCGGCGAGACCCTTTCCAAAACTACCTTGGGCGATTGGAAAGTCGGCGATGCGGTCAATCTTGAGCGCC
>JBQCJO010000197.1:0-2043 GCA_051952735.1 Rhizomicrobium sp. | reverse complement strand
GGGGGTCGTCGAATGGCACAACGGGCCGGAGATCGGGATCGCATCGCCCAGCGATATCGAGGTCGTGCCCGATCTGCGGCCGGCGCAGCGTTGAAAGAAAAGGCCCGGAACTGCCTCCGGGCCTTTTCCGTCTGTTCTAATGAGGCGTTACGCAGCCTTTTTGAGCAGCATGCCTTCGACGCGCTTCACCGCGGTCGGCTCGTCGGTCTTTTCGACGGCAGCGACTTCGCGCGCCATGCGGGCGAGGGCCGCTTCGTAAAGCTGGCGCTCGGAGTAGGACTGTTCGGGCTGGCCACCGGCGCGATGAAGGTCTCGCACCACTTCGGCGATCGAGACGAGATCGCCCGAGTTGATCTTCGCTTCGTATTCCTGCGCACGTCGCGACCACATGGTGCGCTTCACGCGGGCACGGCCCTTGAGCGTGTTGAGCGCGTTGGTCACGACGTCCGGCGACGACAGCTTGCGCATGCCGACAGCCTTGGCCTTCGCGGTGGGAACGCGCAGGGTCATCTTGTCCTTGTCGAAGGTGATGACGAAAAGTTCCATCTTGATGCCGGCGACTTCCTGCTCCTCGACCTTCGTGATCTTGCCGACGCCATGCGTCGGGTAGACGACGTGATCGTTCGCCTTGAAGTCGAGTTTCTTGTTCGAGTTGGCCGGGGTTTTCTTCGCGGCGGCCGGGGCGGGGGTCTGTGTCTTAGCCGTGGTCATATCTTTCCAGTTCCAATCCGCACGCGCCCAAGCGCAGGCAAGCCTGCCGCTACCACATTGCACTGCAACAGAAATGAAGCGAGGCACCGGAGTTCAGGGGTCGATCCGGTTTGGGGCGTGCCTTTCGCGTATTTCTGAGGATCGAGACCCTATCACAGAGTCTGTGAAAAAGGAAGAAAAACTTTAGTCAAGCTATTGTTTTCACGAACTTTATTTCGAATTTTGTAAGAAACTGTCATGGATTCAAGGGATTGCGGGTCACCTTTCGTAAACGCATAGCCGCCTCCATTAACCCCTTAATTCCACAGGGGTAGCTAGGGAATTTTGAGCGATGTCGAATTGGGCGGGCAGGGTCGGCTAGTCGCCTGTGCCCGGCTTCTCGGAGAAGTACTTCTCGAACTTACCCTCTTCGCCATCGTGTTCTTTGGCGTCGGCGGGCGGGGTGCCCTTCTGGGTGATGTTGGGCCATTTCTTGGCGTAGTCGGCGTTGAGGGTCAGCCAGCGTTCCAGGCCGCTCTCGGTGTCGGCCTTGATGGCCTCCGGCGGGCATTCCGGCTCGCACACGCCGCAGTCGATGCACACATCGGGGTCGATCACGACCATGTTCTCGCCCTCGTAGAAGCAATCCACGGGGCAGACTTCGATGCAGTCCATAAACTTGCATTTGATGCAGGCGTCGGTGACGACGTAGGTCATGGCACTCTCGCGAAATTCGGACCCGTGACTTAAGGCGCGGGGGCTCTGGGATCAAGCATATCGTCGGTGAGGATTTCATAGAGCGCCTGCGCTTCCGTCGCGGGACCGCGGCGGATTCCACAGCCCAGAACGCGCACAACGACGATCTGATTGCCGCGCGGAACCGCGAGCGTGTCGCCGATCCGCACATCGGCGCTGGCTTTCTCGATGCGCCGCCCGTTGAGCCGGATGTGCCCTTTCACCGCCGCCGCCTGCGCCAGCGCGCGCGTCTTGTGGAAGCGCGCATGCCAGAGCCATTTGTCGATGCGGATGCGGGTTTCGCTCAACGCTTGTTCACCAGAACGGCAAGGCTCGCGAACGGCGAGTGCGGATCGATCTTCACCGGCTTTTCGCGCTGTTGCGGCTTGTGTTTGTGTTTCTGTTTGGGGTGCGGCTTGCGCTGCTGATTTGGCGGACGCGCATGGCGCAATACGATGACCGGCGTTTCGCCGCCCGTCACTTCCACGCGTTTCCAGTGCAAGGCTTCCAACACCTTGTCCATCGTTTCGCGATCCACGCCGAGCAGCGAGACCAGCTTGGTGATCACGACATCCGCCGTTGTGCCCGCCGAGCCGGCCGCCTCCAGTTCCTGTTCGA
>JBQCJO010000196.1:0-3691 GCA_051952735.1 Rhizomicrobium sp. | reverse complement strand
CGCTCGGTGGCTCCAGCTTCGACCGCGCCTTCGTTCCGAGCGAGATCACGGGCGACTCCGCGCTGGCTGGCAAAGTCGAGCTGCGTTGGAACGCCATTCAGGAAGCCGGCCCGATTTCGGGTGTTCAGCTTTATGGCTTCTACGAAGGTGGCGAGGTGTGGCAGTCGCATGCGCTGCCCGGCACGCCCAAGCACGAGTCGATTTCGTCGGCGGGCGCCGGCGTTCGCTTCGCGGTCGCTAACCAAATTAATGCCGATGTCGAGTGGGCGGATCCGCTGGAGCGCGATCTGACCGGCGGCGTTAAGCGCGATTCGCGTTTCCTGTTCTCAATCGGCGCAAATTTCTGAAAAATTTATGAATGTCGCGGGCAAAGCCCGAAGGAGTTGGGGTCATGGGTAACAATACGGCAAAGCGGGTCAGCAATTTTCTTGGCACGTCGGCACTGACGCGGCCGCTTTTCGCACTGGGCGCGGCCTCGGTGCTGTTCGGCGCCGGACCGGCGCAGGCGATCGACGCGAACACGCTGCCGCAGAACCCCAATGTGGTGGGCGGCAAGGACGGCTTCTCGCAGTCCGGCAACACGCTGAACATCAATCAGCAAACCAAGCGCACCGTCATCGACTGGCGCAGCTTCGACATCGGCTCGAAGGCGCAGGTGAATTTCAACCAGCCGGGCACGAGCTCCATCGCAGTCAACCGCGTGAACAGCTCCGCCAACCCGACGCAAATCCAGGGCGGCCTGCACGCGAACGGCCAGGTGTGGATTCTGAATCCGAACGGCGTGTTCTTCGGCAAGACGGCGCGCGTGGATGCCGCCGGCATCGTCGCCACCACCGCGAACATCGACGACAAGGCCTTCATGGCCGGCAGCAACAAGCTGCAGATGACGGGCGCCGATCACGGCTCCGTCGAGAACCAGGGCAACATCAGCGTCGGCGCGAACGGCCTTGCGGCTTTCGTTGCGCCGTCCGTGCGCAACAGCGGCACGATCAACGCCACCGTCGGCCGCGTTTCGCTCGCCGCCGGCACGACCTACACGCTCGACCTCGCGGGCGACCATCTCGTCGAACTCGGTCTTGGCTCCGTGAAAGCGGTTGTCGACAACTCCGGCAAGATCGTGAACCCGGGCGGCACCATTGCGCTCACCGCGAAAGCGGCGGGCCAGGTCGTCAGCTCCGTCGTGAACGTGTCGGGCACGGTGAGTGCGTCGTCTGCCTCGGCCTCGGGCGGCACGATCACGCTGGGCGGCGACAACGTCACCACCACGTCCACCGCGCAGGTCAGCGCCGACGCCGGCACGAACGGCAATGGCGGCTCGATCACATCGGTCGCGAACAACCAGGGCAATTACGCCGGCTCCTTCTCCGCGAAGGGCGGCAGCCAGAGCGGCAACGGCGGCAAGGTTGAGACGTCGGGCCACGGCAATGTGGACGTCGATCCTTCTTTGAAAGTCGACACGTCTGCCGCAGGCGGCATTACGGGTACATGGCTCATCGACCCGGATACGCTCACGATCGATTCCGGCAACGTCGGCACCTACGAATCACAGCTCAACACGTCGAACGTCAATCTGACTGCGAATGTTTCGATCACGTTGAACGCGGCATTCGATACATCGGGCCAGACGAATTCGAACACGCTTTACTTCCAGGACGGCGATGCCGACGGCCATCTGACTGTCGACTTGAACGCGCCGATTACGCTGGGCGTCAATCAGCACCTCATTGGTGATGCCGATGTCGTCAACCTGGTTGCTGGCGCGTTGATTCAGAATGGTATCGACGTTTCGCGCAGCAGTGGCGGCGCGACCGTGAACGTCGGTGCGGGCACCTACAGTGCCGGTTCGGGCATCGTCATCGGAAAGTCCGGCATCAAGCTGCTGGGCAGCAATGCCGAGATTGACGTCGATCCGGGCGCATCCGGCCAGGTGAATGCCATCACGATCAACAGCACCGATGGCGTTACCGTCAGCGGCTTCAAGATCCGTGGCGAGGTCAACAGCAACTACAAGACCTATGCGTGGGGCCCTGCTGTGAGCCGCGGCATCGCGGTTATGAACGGCGCGACCAATGTCACGATTACGAACAACGACATCGCGAACGTTCGTAATGGCATCCTGATCGACGGCCGCAACACCGGCAACGTCTCTAACAACGTCATCGACAACACCAAGAGCGCGATCTCGGTCCAGTACACGGACGCGGGCCTCGGCAACACCGAGGGTTACGCGATCACGATGGCTGGCAACAGCCAAGGCTCCAACGGCAACGAGTGGGGCGTCAACTTCCATCTGAACGGCCACTATGTCGGCCCGACCTACTACAACAACAGCCAGAAGATCGCGACCAACGCGACGGTCGCGGTGCAGCAGGCGCTGCTCGATTTCAAGGCCAGCAACCACGGCATGACGGCGCAGGATCAGGGTTACGCCCAGTCCAACCGCACCGATGTCACCGTTGGTCCGTCGGGCTCCGACGCCAATCAGGGCAGCCCGCTCGGCAATCTCGCGACCATCCAGGCCGGCATCAATGCCGTTGTCTCGGGCGGCATCGTGAACGTGCTCAACGGCAACTATGTGATCCCGGCCGGCAGCAACTACATCAACGTGACCAAGAGCCTGTCGCTCATCGGACAGAGCGAAGCGGGCGTCATCATCGACGCGCGCGGCGGCACGACTTACGGCCTGCGCGTCAGCGGCCCGAACACCGATGTCACGCTCGAGAACTTCACGCTCTATGGAACGACGACCTATGGTCTGAAGGCCGAAGACACCACCAACCTCACGCTCACCAACATCACGAGCCGCGGCGCTGGCAAGTCGGAATTCGACCTGAACGGCATCATCAACGGCACGTTGACGAACCTCACCGCCGATGGTGCGCCGGTTGCGGACGCGACGGATTCGAGCACCACTTCGGGCAACGGCATCTCGTTCACGAACAGCCAGCACATCACGCTGACCAATTCGACCACGAGGAACAATGCTTGGGGCGGTCTCGCGCTCTATCAGGGCACGACGTATGGCGACCTGCAGTTGACCGATATCACGGTCAACGGCTCGAACACTTTCCATGAGGCGAACGGCATCTACGCCGAAGACCAGTCTTCCGTCACCGACATTGGCACGATCGATCTGTCGGGACAGGGGATCACCTACGTCGCGCAGGGCCTCGTCGCGCCGAATGATTTCTATACGTGGTTCCGCACGAGCAAGCAGGGCGCGATCGACGCGGCTGCCGCTGTGAGCAGCGTGGGCTATGTCCAGGCTTACGACGGCAATGTGGGCGGCACCGGCAATTTCTACGTCGGCACCAGCACCGGCGGGACGGCCATGTCCATTCAGGCCGCGATCAATGCCGCTGCCTCGGGCGCGGAAATCGACGTCGCCGCCGGCACCTACACCCAGGCTCTCGACATCGGCAAGAACGTCGATATCGAAGGCGCGGGTGCGGGCTCGACCATCATCAAGCCGACGGCGCTTCTGACCACCGGCGTTGGTCACAAATACGACAGCAACATGAAAACGGCTGTCTATGTGCACGATGCCAGCGACGTGACGATCAATGGCGTCACGATCGACGCCAACAATCTCGGCGCCAACGCGGTTGTCTTCTGGAACAACGCGGCCGGCACGATCAGCAATGCCGTCATCGAGAATCCGATGGCGTTCTCCGGCGTGCAGACCGGCCAG
>JBQCJO010000195.1:0-3132 GCA_051952735.1 Rhizomicrobium sp. | reverse complement strand
TGCCCGGCTTGGCGCGCAGCGGCTTGCGGCCGGCGCGATCAAACTGCGGCACGGAGAGAAGCTCGCCGCGCTTGAGGCCATCGTCTTCCGGCTTGCGGTCGCGGCCCACATATTCTTCCACGTCGCCGCGCGCGAGAATCCACTCGCGGCGTTTCGCGGGCAGGCCCTTCTCGATGTCGATCTTGACGGAATCGTCCGTGTACGGACCGCTGGTGTCATACAGGCGCACGGGCGCTTCGCCGCCGTCCAGCGGCACTTCGCGGAATGGCACGCCGTCCAGCATAAGTTTGCGCGAACCGGGCAGCGGGCCGGTGGTGATGGCAACGGTTTTCGGAGTCAGAATCGGTTTGTTCATTCGCCTCTCCCTACGCCGGGACTAACCGGATCAGGTTCAAAGGGACACGGCGGGATTGCCGATCTCAGCCCTCTCTCTCAAGAGCGCCCCTGGGATGGCGGGATTCATCGGTTTGCCCGCAGTTGAAGTCAAGGCGGCGGCCGGTATGTTCCTGCGCATGGGGCGTAAAATTTCAATCCGCCGCGCCGTGGCGACCGATGCTGACGAAACCGCGGCCCTGTTCAGCGCTGAAAAGCATGCCGTTCTTCCCCAAGCTGCATGACGATGACGAGGACCGCGCATTCGTCCGCGCTTTCATCTGGGAGAGCGAGACGTGGATCGTGCTCATCGATGGGCGGATCGCGGGGTTCGCTTCAATCCGAAATGACAGGCTGGATCATCTCTATGTGCATCCCGACCGCCGCGACGACGGCATCGGCTCGCTGCTGCTGGATCATGTGAAAGCGCAGCGCCCGAACGGCTTCGACCTGTGGACCTTCCAGGTCAACAAAGGCGCGCGACGGTTCTATGAACGGCACGGACTGGAAGCGGTGGAGCGAACGGATGGCCGCCGAAATGAAGAACAATTGCCCGATGTGCGCTATGCTTGGTCGCCACACTTATAGGTCTGCCGGATGAGACATTCCCACCGCGCCAATTCCGCCCTTGCCGCGCTCGTCGTTTCAACGGGCGCGCTAGCGCTTGGTGCTTTCGCCGTGGGCGCGTTCGCCATCGGTGCGCTGGCGATTGGCCGTGTCGGTGTCGGTAAAGCGCGCATCAAACGGCTGGAAATCGACGAGTTGGTCGTGCGGCGAATAATCCGGCCCGGAAATTAATTCACGAGCGTTCAATGAATATTTCGGATGTTAGCATCGCTGGCTTATTGAGCGAGTATCGTTTTGTGGCAATCGCAATAGTCACACCCGTTATACTCGCCGGATTTGCATGGACTGCAAAAAGGCCTGTGGCGCGAGATGGGGAATGGAGCGTAATGTGCCCTTCCGTTGGGCTGTATTTGCTCGCCGTGTTGGGAAGCCTGCTAGCTCTCCTCGGGTTGATAGCAGCAGTCATCTCCGCTCTAGCGGTCATGCAAACCTACACTCCACTAGCTTTGATCGATTTGGGTGGAGGCGGATTCTTAGCTTTCATCGGAATATATGTGCTTGTTACAACATTGTTCATTCGCATCAGATTCAACGAGCAGGGCATCGAACGCCGCCTCTTCACGCGCTCTACGTATTTCCCCTGGAGCGAAGTAATGGAGCTTCGTCGTCATCCGCAAATGGGACCACGGGTCATTTCCAAAGACGGTCGATATATAAATATTTCGCAGTACCGGATCGGACATCCAGACTTGGAAGAACTTCTGCGAATCAAGGGGATTCCTATCGCAACTTAGCGGCGATCAGCTTGCCGCGAAGTTTCGGAACTCGCTGATCACCGCTTTCACGGCCGCATTCACGATCTTCTCGCCGGCTTCGACGCTGGCTTGGCTCGGATCGGAGCCGATGCGGCCGTCGGGGAATCTGCGGCGGTAATCTTCCGCGTCGAGGATGGGGCCGTTGGGGGCGATCTTGGGGGACATCTCCACGCGCTTCACCGCTTCCGGATAACCGAAATAGGTGACGGAGACTTCGCTCGGCGTGGCGTGGCTGCCCTCGCCCACCGGGAAAAGCTGGCGGCAGACGTCGTTCACGCCCGACAGCTCCCACCAGTTGCGCAACATGCAGCGCAGCGGCGGCTGGTTCGAGCCGGAGCGATCGAACGATACGCCGTGATAGATCTCCGAGAACGCGGCGTTGATGGTGTTGATGTTGCCGCCGTGGCCGTTCAGCCAATAGAGCCGCTCGAAACCATGACGGCGCAGGCTCTGCGTCCAATCCACCATCGCCGCGATCATGGTGGAGGGGCGCAAGGTGATCGTGCCAGAGAACGCCATGTGATGCTGCGCCTGCCCGACATTAAACGTCGGCCCGATCAGGATGCCGCTCTCATCGCCCGCGCGCTTGGCGATGATCTCCGGGCACAGCGCATCGGTGCCGAGCAGCCCGTTCGGCCCATGCTGCTCCGTCGAGCCGATGGGAATCAGGATCGCTTTTGACGTCTCCAGATATTTGTCGATTTCCGGCCAGGAAGAGAGATGGAGTTGCATGACGGTCTTTCGCTATAGAATGGCGTGCAGGAGTGAGTATTGCATGATCCCGTGGGTTCTTCTCGACAAAGTTGCGGTTGCCGGCGGCGATGAGCTGCGGCTGATGCGGCGCGGCGAGGAATTCTCGATCTTCTCTGGACCGACGCCGCTGATGAACAGCCGCATGAGCGGATCGGAAAAAGCGCTGGCGGAATTGGCGTGCGCGCGGGTGGGCGAGCGCAAGAAGTGTCATGTGCTGATCGGTGGCTACGGCATGGGCTTCACCCTGCGCGCCGCCCTCGCCTGTCTGCGGCCCGATGCGCGCGTGACGGTCGCCGAGCTTGTGCCGGCCGTCATCGCATGGGCGCGCGGGCCGATGGCGCATTTGTCGGCGGGATGCCTCGACGATCCGCGCGTGACCATTCGCGAAGAAGATGTGCGCAAGACGATTGGCGCGGACACAACGCGTTTCGACGCCATCCTGCTTGACGTGGACAACGGCCCGGACGGTCTGACGCAAGCCAGTAACGACCGGCTGTATAATCTGAGCGGCCTGCACGCCGCACGCAGCGCACTCCGCCCCGGCGGGGTTCTCGCGGTGTGGTCGGCAGCACCCAGCCCGCAATTCACCCGCCGCCTTCAGAGCACGGGATTCACGGTGGAAGAG
>JBQCJO010000194.1:0-6761 GCA_051952735.1 Rhizomicrobium sp. | reverse complement strand
TCGAAGGCGAAGGTGGACGCCGCGCACAAAGCGGGCCTCGGCCATGGCGGCTCGGATGAAGGCGCGCCGGGTTTCCGGCCGCCGGAGAAGCAGAGCTGGTATGGCGCCTATCTGCGCGATCCCACCGGCAACAAGATCGCGATCTACTATACACCGTAAGACGTCGACGCGGAGGTCTTAGTCGATCTCCGCGCTGACGCTTACGGCGTATAATAGATCGCGATCTTGTTGCCGGTGGGATCGCGCAGATAGGCGCCGTACCAGCTCTGCTTCTCCGGCGGCCTGAAACCCGGCGCGCCTTCATCCGAGCCACCATGGCCGAGGCCCGCCTTGTGCGCGGCGTCCACCTTGGCTTTCGAATCCGTCTTGAAGGCGATCATCATGCCGTTGCCGAAGCTCGCCGGCTTGCCGTCGAAGGGCGGGCAGACAAAGACGCTGTTGTCGTCGCTGCCCTTCGGCCCGTAGCCGATCCAGCCGCCGTCCGAGAATTTGCGCTCTTCGCCCACGGCGCCCAGCACCGCGTCGTAGAACCTGCCCGAAGCCTCGGTGTCCTTGGCCCCGATGGTGATGTACCCGATCATTCTGTCCTCTCCTTGAGGGCTTTGAATTCTCGCGATTCCGCGAAATTCCCGGCACCCTGAATTGAATTGCAAAATAGGGGGAGTACCCCTCCCCCCTCTCCGAACCGCCGGATGGGGACCGCCCGCGAAAGATAGCGCCTGCTTGGAACAAAACAAGAACATAAATACCACAGCGGCATTGCAATCTCTGCATGCCCTGAGGAGGGGACCGGCCGCTTGGAGAAAATTGCGGCGGCGCTAGGCGATGCGCTTGGGCGCCAGCGAATCCGCAACCACCCAAGCCACGCCGACCAGGATCACGCTCGTCGCGATTTCCGTCCAGCCGAAGAAGCTTGACTTGACCAGCAATCCCGGCACCAGCGCGAATACGGTGAAGATCGCATACATGACGGCGAGAAGAATGGCGGCAAGGCGCGCGCGGATGTTCATGATGATGGCGAGGCCGCCGGCGATGTGGAACACGCCGGTGGCATAGCCCCAGAACAACTGATTGGGCGGCAACCATTTTGGTATCAGCGGCGCAGTGAGGTCCATGTAAACAAAATGCGCGCCGCCGAAGAAGATGGCGCTGATGCCGAACGCAATCTGCGCGATGCGGATGATGCGCGCGGATTTGGCGGCATCTATACTCGCAAGGCTCGCCCAGATGATGATGGCGGCAGCAGCGATGGCGACTTCTTCCGCCATGCTGTCATAAGCGCCATAGACTTCGAGATTGCGCAGAACCAGGCGAACATTCATCACCAGCACGACGATGATGCTGTAATAGGCGGTCAGCGCCGCAGCAGCCCAGAGGGTTGTCCTGCGCCATTCCAGCGCGATGCCCGCAATGAGCATGAAGGCCGCCACGGCGTAGGCGAGCGCGGTGCGCGCGGGGAAAGCTTTGGGGACGGGCTGGCCGCCATGGAAATCGCCCCAGATCAGGCAGATCACCGCAAGTGCGATGATGCCGAGGCCATACACGCGCCAGCCGAATGTTTTCTCCGCCATGATTTTCCCCCTTGCCGGACGGCGCGGATGTTAGCGGCGATCTTTTGGGCAGGAAGTCATGCTGCGGCGCACTTCACTCGCATGTGATGCGATCAAAGTGACGGATCTGTCATCGCGACCATAAGGCCCGCGGCCTGCGCAAGCTTGTCGATCTGGTCCGGCGGCAAACCGGCGATGGCTTTTGTGAGCCGCGCGAGCCTGCGCTTGCGGCCGGTTTCCATGAGCTGGCGGCCCTTGCGGGTGAGCAGAATCTCCGACGAACGCCGGTCGATGGGCTTGCGTGCGACCAGATCGAGCCGCTCCAGTTCGCTCACCAATTGCGACATCGTCGGCGGCTTCACCTGTTCGGCTGCCGCGAGGGCCGAGAGCGTCATCGGCCCGCCGAAGGCCAGCACCGAAAGCGCGGAAAGCTGCGCCGTGGTGATGCCCGACGCGGTGTCTTCCTTGCGCACATAGCGGAGCAGGCGGATGGCGGCGGCATGAAGCTGGTCGGCCACCTGTTCGGTGCGCATGGAAGGCTTGGCCACTTGACTCGTTCCTAGATAGTTAGGTAACCTAACAGTGTGATGTCCTAAGAGTAGGGGCGATGGCACAGGAACTCAATCTCGCAGGGCGCAAGCTGATGCAGGTGGCGTTGACATGCCGCGATCTGGATCGTGCGCGCATCTTCTATCGCGACACGCTGGGGCTGCCGCTGATGTTCGAGGCGGGACATATGCTGTTCTTCGATATCGGCGGGCAGCGGCTGATGGTGGGGCTGGCGGAGAATACGGACAGGCCGCTCGTCGGCGGAACCTATCTTTATTTCGATGCGCCCGATCTTCCCGCGCTTGTGCCGGCGTTGAAGGCGAAAGGTGTCGAGCTGATCGGCAATGCCGAAACGCTGCAACGCACGGACACGCACGAACTCAAGCTGCAATTCTTCAAGGACCCCGATGGCAACGAGATCGGGTTGATGGGGATGGTGCCGAAAAGCTAGGCGCGGCTACGCAATTCCGCGGGCAGCGGATATTTGCCATCGCGGATCGCGGCGCAAACGTCGGGATAGAGGCGATACATTTCGGCGGCGAGGAATTTCGCGGGCACGTCATGGAAAGCGCCGTGAAATTTCTCATACCGCATGAAGGTGCGGCCCTCCTTGTCGAACGCCTGCAGGATCGCATCGCCGCGGCCGTCGAATTCCAGCGGTGTCACGCCGACTTTCGCGCACATGGAGGAATTGAAGGTGGGGCTCGCCTTCACCCAGCGGCCATCCACCATCACCTCGTTGTAGCCGTGCCAGGCATAGAGATTGGTGCCGAAGCTGGCCTGATGTTTCGGGGTGGAGATGTGATTGGTCACGTCGGCGAAAAGAATGCGCGCGGGCAGACCGGCGGCGCGGCATAGCGCGGCGAAGAGCGAGGCCTTGGCACCGCAATAACCATATCCGGATTTCAGCACATGGCTGGCGCGATAAGAGTTCAGCTCCGCGAAATCGGCGGCGTGATAAACGATCTCGCGAACAAAATAGAAAATCGCGCTGGCCTTTGCCGCCTCGCCCTTTGCGCGAGCGCAGAGTTTTTCGGCCTGCGCGCGAATATCGGGATGATCGCTGTCCACATATTCTGCGGGCGCCAGATAGACGCGCTCGCTAAGCGTCAGGATTTCTCTCATCGCGGCGATTGTGACGTCACGCGGCCACTTCGCCAAGTGCATCCAGAAGCGGTTTCAGGGCTTCCGCATTGGGGCGCCAGCGGCCGATCGAGGTTGCATAGATGGGCTTGCGCACCTGTACCGCGCTCGGCGACCACACCGGACGATTGCTTTTGTGAAAATTGAGACAGGCAGCATCCCAGGGCAGGCCAATGTGCTCGAGCATGCGCCGCGTCTGCGTTTCCACATCGGCAACAATGTCTTCGTACCGAACCTCCAGCATCGTGCCTTCCGGCAGAACTTCGCGCCAATGCGCCATGAGATCGGCATAAGCACGATAGAAGCGGCCCATCTCGCCGAGCTCGAACAGCCAGGCGGGACCGGATGGGAATTCCTCTGCGTAGATCGACAAGCAGGTGTCCACCGGATCGCGCGTGATGTGGATGATCCGCGCGTTCGGCAGCGCCATGTGGATGAGGCCGGCATGAAGAAAATTCAGCACCGTGCGATCCACGATCCTTTTGGCCGACGGCTTGAGTCGCGTGGCGCCGGCAACATAGGCCGCGCCGATCGCGCGCAGCTTTTCATCGTCGATGTCGCTTGTGCCGGCATCGCCCAGCGCGGACGTCACGGATTTCTGCCAGAGTGAAGTTTCGCCGATGGCGCCCACTTGCGGATGGCACGCCAAAATCTGCTCCACCAGCGTGCCGCCCGCGCGCGGCATGCCGATGATGAACACCGGCCTGTCCGAAGGATCGCCGGCGGCGTGCAAACGCTCCGCCGAATATTCCGCTTTCACCTGCGCGATGCGCGCGAGCTCGGCATCTTCGTTGTAATTCATCTGCGCGCGGCGCAGGCGGTTACCTTCCGTCTGATGGATCAGCGCGTGGTCGTGATCACGCGTGTCCGTATAGACTTTGCCCAGCGCGAATTGCAGCGCGATGAGCTGGTCCGGCGGCAGGTTGGGATCGCGCAGCGTCGCTTCCATGCGGGAAATGTGCCGGTTGCTGGCGTCGAGCTGCGTGACGCTCGCGAAGTCCCGATAATAATGACCGTTCGGCACCGCGTTCACCGCGACACGGAATGCGGCTTGTGCTTCCACGATCCGGCCCATTGCCAAGAGCAGCTTGCCGAGCATCTGATGGATGTCCGGATCTTGCGGCCGCTGCCGCGCGGCTGCCGCAAGGAAAGGCAGCGCGTCCTCCGCACGTCCCTGCATCTGCAGCGCGCGAATGAAACGATGGAGCGTGCGCACATTCACCGGATTGGCGGCGAGCGATTTGCGGAATGTGGCGATGGCTTCGGCGTCCTCGCCGGTGGCGGCCAGCATCTCGCCGAGATTGCTCAGTGTTTCGGCGTTGCGCGGGTCGAGCGTGGCGGCCTTGCGGGTGAGCGTCAGTGCTTCTTCCGCGCGGTTTGTTCCGAAGAGAAGCAGCCCCAGATTGTTCAGCGTGTTGAAATGATCCGGCTCGGCCTCGAGCGCGGCGCGATAGTGACGCTCGGCGTCCTCGAGATTGCCTTGCTGATGATGGGTGATGGCGGTCTGGAAATTGTCGGACATGGGCTGCCTTATAGGGTTTCGCACTGCGGCTGGCGAGGCCGGAAAACGCAAACGGCGCGAGCATCACCCGCGCCGTTTCGTTTACCAACGGGTGGCCGGGTCGCGCTTCGCTACGCTCGCTACCCGGCCATGACGCGTTATGCGGCCATCGCCTTTTTCAGGTTCTCATCGACCTTGTCGAGGAAGCCTTCGGTCGTCAGCCACTTCTGATCGGGGCCGACGAGAAGCGCGAGATCCTTCGTCATGAAGCCGCTTTCCACGGTGTCGACACAGACCTTCTCCAGCGTGTGCGCGAACTTGTCGAGCGCCGGGTTGTTGTCGAGCTTGGCGCGGTGCGACAGGCCGCGCGTCCACGCGAAGATCGACGCGATGGAGTTGGTCGAGGTCGACTTGCCTTTCTGGTGCTCGCGATAGTGGCGCGTCACGGTGCCGTGCGCGGCTTCGGCTTCCACGATCTTGCCATCCGGCGTGGTGAGCACCGACGTCATCAGGCCGAGCGAGCCGAAGCCTTGCGCCACGGTGTCGGACTGCACGTCGCCATCATAGTTCTTGCACGCCCACACATAGCCGCCTTCCCATTTGAGGGCCGAGGCAACCATGTCATCGATCAGGCGGTGTTCGTAGACGATGCCGGCGGCTTTGAACTTGTCGGCGAATTCGGCGTCGAACACTTCCTGGAAGATGTCCTTGAAGCGGCCGTCATAGGTTTTGAGGATCGTGTTCTTGGTAGAAAGGTAAACCGGATAATTGCGCGCAAGGCCATAGTTCAGCGAGGCACGCGCGAAATCGCGGATGGAGTCGTCGAGGTTGTACATCGCCATCGCGACGCCCGAACCCGGCGACTTGAACACTTCCTTCTCGATTACCTTGCCGTCTTCGCCCACGAACTTGATGGTCAGCGTGCCCTTGCCGGGGAAGCGGAAATCGGTGGCGCGGTATTGGTCACCGTATGCGTGACGGCCGATGACGATGGGCTTGGTCCAGCCCGGAACGAGGCGCGGCACGTTCTTGCAGATAATCGGCTCACGGAAGATCACGCCACCCAGGATGTTGCGGATCGTGCCGTTGGGCGACTTCCACATCTCATGCAGGTTGAACTCCTTCACGCGGGCTTCGTCCGGCGTGATGGTGGCGCATTTCACGCCGACGCCGTGCTTCTTGATCGCTTCGGCGGCGTCGACGGTGACTTTGTCTTTCGTCGCGTCGCGATGTTCCACGCCGAGGTCGTAATATTCCAGGTTCACGTCGAGGTAAGGCAGGATCAGCTTCTTCTTGATGAGATCCCAGATGATGCGGGTCATCTCGTCGCCATCGAGTTCGACGACGGTACCGGTTACCTTGATCTTGTTCATGGAGGCCCTCGGATTATTGGCTGGCGCGGGGTATAGCGGGGGCCGGAAACGAGGTCAAAGCGGCCCATGAACGCGCCTGCCATCATCCTGTCCCACCCCCAATTGGGCGAAAACATCGGCGCGGCGGCGCGGGCGATGGCGAATTTCGCGCTCTCCGATCTGAGGCTGGTGAAACCGCGAGACGGCTGGCCGAACGAGCGGGCGAATGTGATGGCGGTGGGTGCGTCCTTCGTGCTGGACGATGCGCGCGTGTTCGAGACGCTGCCCGACGCCATCGGCGACCTGCAATTCGTGCTGGCGACGACGGCGCGCAACCGCGGTTTCGCCAAACAGATCTATACGCCCGAAGCCGGCATGAAGCTTTTGCGTGAGGCCATCGCGCGCGGCGACAAGTGCGGGATCCTTTTCGGCAATGAGCGCACCGGGCTGGAGAATGATGAAGTGTCGTTGTCGAGCGCGGTGATCACCGTGCCGACGTCGGAAGAGTTCTCGTCCATCAATCTGGCGCAGGCGGTTCTGCTCATCGCGTATGAATGGTTCAAGTCCGGCGACGAAACGCCCGGTTACAAGCTGGAGCACGGCCCGCTCGCGCGCAAAGCCACGCGCGAGGAGATGATCCACCTCTTCGAGCATCTGGAAGGTGAG
>JBQCJO010000193.1:0-4020 GCA_051952735.1 Rhizomicrobium sp. | reverse complement strand
GTCGTCGCGCCGATCGGCGTTGGCACCAAGGGCGAGACCTACAACATCAACGCCGACACGGTGGCGGGCGCTGTCGCCGGTGCGATGTCCGCAGCACGCCTGTTGCTGCTCACCGATGTCGAAGGCGTGCTGGATCGCGACGGAAAACTCATTCCCAAGCTCAACGTCACCGAAGCGCGCGCGCTGATGGCAGATGGCACCATCTCCGGCGGCATGATCCCCAAGATCGAGACCGCCATCGAAGCCGTGGAAGCGGGCGTCTCCGCCGCCGTCATCCTGGACGGCCGCATCCCGCATGTGCTGCTGCTCGAACTGTTCACCGAGCACGGCGCCGGAACCATGATCGTGAAGGAATGACGGTTCCATCGCGTGCCGCAGCGCTTGCCGCGCTCGGCGTTTTTTGCCTCCTGCTCTCTCATCGTCCGGCGCATGCGGCGCTGCAGGTCTGTAATCGCACGAGCTATGTGCTCTATGCGGCGACAGGTTGGGCTGCGGACGCCGACAACATCACCCAGGGATGGACACGCGTCGTTCCCGGCGGCTGCGCCACACCGGTCAAGCAGATGCTGACGGCGAAGAGCTATTATCTCTACGCGCGCAGCTCTCAGGCGCATTCGGGCACCGCGCGCGCCTGGGGCGGCAATGTCCAACTCTGCGTCAAGGATGCGAACTTCTCGCTCAAGACGCCGGCGGCATCGCCCAGCTGCAGCAGCAGCGACGCCTTCACACTGCCGTTCGCGCTCGTGGACACTCACCGCATGCAGAGCTGGACCGCGACGCTGACCGAATCTTCCGCGATTGCGGACGACGGCGCGGCGCGCGTGGCAGGCGTGGAGCGCTTGCTGCGCGACAATGGCTACAAATTCACCAACGCGCAGCAGCGCGACGATGCACTCAAGCGCTTTCGCGTGAAGCTGAAGATCGCGCCGCATGCCACATCGGCCGATCTTTTCGATGCGCTGGAGACCGAGGCGCTCAAGGCGTCATCACCTGCCGGCTATACGATCTGCAATGATACCGCCGGCGAAGTGTGGAGCGCGCTCGGCTTTCGCACCGGCGGACAAACGCTGGCGGCGGGCTGGTGGAAAATCGCAGCGGGTGCCTGCGCTCATGCGCTCACGCAGCCGTTGACGCTCGACAAGGTCTATATCCATGTCGAAGGCCACAACAAGCCGAACCTTGTGAGCGGCCCGGACAAATTCTGCACCACGAACATCACCTTCCAGGTGACGAAGACCGGCGATTGCAAAAAGCGCGGACTCAGTGAAACCGGCTTTGCCGTGACCAACACGAAAGGCCGCGCCGGTTACACGGCGCATATCGGCAACAGCGGGTTATTGCCTCTTCAGGCTTCGATCCCGAAATAATTGAGATGCCATAACATCTCGTCCTCGCTTAGCGGGAAATCCACGCCGTCGCGCGCGGGCAGCAGCTCGCCGCCTTTCAGGCGCATCACAAGGCTCTGCACCTTGAAGGCCACGCGCATCGAAAGCTTCGCACGCCACACCAGCGCCACGGCGGGCTTGGCGGTGCCGGACTGAATGATGCGCCGTGCCGTTTCGATCGGGATTCGCGCCAACAGCGCCAGCGCCGCGATCACGAATTCGCGCTTGCCTGCTTCGGCGGCGCGCTCCACGGCGGAATCGTCCAGGCGTCCCTGCTTGAGCAGGAGCGCCACATCCGACTGCGCCTGTGCCGTCGGGTCGCGCGCATCGTCCACCGGCTCGTCGATGCGTGCGCGAACCCGCTTGGCAAGCAGGCTTTTCGTTTCCTTGTCGAGCCCATCGCGCGCCGCGAGCCTGTCGAGCAATGCCGCGCTCACGAAGCCGGCAATGCGGCGGATGGCGCGTTGCGACAGATCGCTGCGCAACACCAACGGCAGATGCCATTCGGTGATGCGCGAGCCGTGATCGATGATCTTCTCCAGCGTCTGCTCGCGGATTTGCGCGGAGGAGTTGACCAACAAGGCCGCAACCGCCGGAACATCGAGCGCCTCGGCAATCGCCGCAGAGACATTGGCACCGAGCGGCTTGCGCTGGGCGATCGCGGTGAGCGTGAAATGCGCCTGCGCCGAGGAGATGATCTCCATGAGGTCGGCATCGGACAGAAGCGGCGAATATTCGAGAATGGGCGCTGCGACGTCTTCCTCCACATCGCGCGCCAGCATGTCGATGACGTTCTTCGGCACGCAATCCAGCGCCTTGATCTCTTCCGCAAGGATCGCGCGCACGCGCGGCAGCTGATCCTGCGCCAGCCGCTCCAGCGTCTCTATGGTGAGCGCCCGCATTCTTTCGCTGATTTCGTCGGGCAGATCCGGAAGCAGGCGGCCGATTTTGCGCGCCAGCTCGCTCCGCACTTCTTCGTCATTGTCTTCGGCAAGAAGGCGGTTTGCGTGCGCCGGTGCGGCGGCATTGCGCGCGATGGCGCGGCGCGCCTTGATCGAGCCTTCGCTTGCCAGAAAGAAAAGAACCTCCGGCGCGGCATCGGTTCGCACGGCGAGTGCATCGCGTGCGTCGGTATCACGCTCTTCAAGGATGCGTAGCGCGTCTCTTTGCGAGAGCACGGGCGCCCTGTCGGTCCTGCGTCGATCCAAAGCCATGTACCACCCGGGCCGCTTTGCGGTCTCTTCCCACGGTTGTATTTTCCAGCAAATCGCCCTTCGGGCCGGTTAACGCGCGGCAATCTTGGCAACGCGACGCGTGCTTGCTTAACAAAGTGCTATCGCCCATTTTCCCGCCATGTCCGCCCCCATTGCCCGCACCGAGCGCCCGGATTTCACCCATGTCCGGAACTGGATCTTCGATCTCGACAACACGCTTTACCCGCCCGCCTGCGATCTGTTCGGCCAGATCGACGAGAAGATGGCGCTCTACACACAGAAGCTCCTGGGAATCTCGCTCGCCGACGCGCGCAAACTTCAGAAGACCTACTATTACGAACACGGAACGACACTGAACGGGCTGATGAAAGTCCATGGCGTCGATGCGGAGGACTATCTGGCCTTCGTGCATGACATCGATCTGTCGGTGCTGACGCCCGATCCGGCGCTGCACGATGCCCTGGAGAAATTGCCGGGACGGAAATTCATCTTCACCAATGGCTGTATCAATCATGCGGGCCGCGTTCTGGACCGGCTGGGCATTGCCGCGCATTTCGACGATGTGTGGGACATCCGTAACATCGGCTTTCAGCCCAAGCCCGACGCCGCGGCCTATCGGACGGTGCTGGCGCAGGCAGGGTCGGATGGGCATGACGCCGCGATGTTCGAGGACATCACCCGCAATCTCGTCGAGGCCAAGGCGCTGGGGATGACCACAGTGTGGCTGAAGAACGGATCGGACTGGTCCCGCCAGGGGCCGTCGCATCCGGTGGCGGAAGCCCATCACATCGACTATGAAACGGACGATCTTGCCGCCTTTCTGCAATCCATTCGGACTTCGCCATGACCGCCGATCTGCACAGAACCATCGACGACGCCTGGGACGCACGCGACTCTCTCAACGCGTCCACCAAAGGTGCGGTGCGTGACGCCGTAGAGCATGCGCTGAACGAACTCGATTCCGGCCGCCTGCGCGTGGCCGAAAAGATCGGCGGCGAATGGCATATCCATCAGTGGCTGAAGAAGGCCGTGCTGCTGTCCTTCCGCCTGAGCGACATGAAGCTCATCGAAGGCGCACCGGGCGAAGCGAACTGGTGGGACAAGGTCGATTCCAAATTCGTGGGCTGGGACGCCGCCCGCTTTCGCGATGCCGGCTTCCGCGCTGTGCCGGGCGCTGTCGTGCGCCGCTCCGCCTTCATCGGCAAAGGCGCGGTGCTGATGCCGAGCTTCGTGAATGTCGGCGCGCGCGTGGGCGACAACACCATGATCGACACCTGGGCGACGGTGGGCTCCTGCGCACATGTCGGTTCACACTGTCATATCTCTGGCGGCGCGGGCCTTGGTGGCGTTCTGGAGCCTCTGCAGGCGGCTCCCACCATCATCGAAGACAATTGCTGCATCGGCGCGCGCGCGGCAGTCGC
>JBQCJO010000192.1:0-5963 GCA_051952735.1 Rhizomicrobium sp. | reverse complement strand
CTCAGCGTCGCGTCGATGCCGCGTTAAACGCAATCGGGTGTGTTCGACGTGGGCATTAATCTTTTCGGCTTGTTGCGCAATCTGGTCAGTTTGGGGGGGCCGCACGTCGCCCTCATCACCACGATCGCGCCGGCGCATTTGGAATTCTTTGGCAATTGCGAAGCTATCGCCGACGCGAAGTCGGAGATTTTCGAAGGCATCCTGCCCGGCGGCACCGCACTTATTCCCTCTGATAGCGACTATGCCTCGCGCTTGGCCGCGCGCGCCAAGCAGGTCGGCATCACACAAATCTTGTCTTTTGGCGCCAAAGGCACAGACGCAAAGCTGTTCGGTTTCAGCGAAACCGAAGATGGCATGAAGGTGCACAGTGAAATTCTCGGGCGCCGCGTGGATTTCCGGATCGGAGCGCCTGGCGCACACATCGCCAGCAATGCCATCGGGGCTTTGCTGTCCGTAAGTATCCTGGAAGGCGATGTGCTGAATGCTGCCGCGGCGCTGTCGCAATTCGCAGCGCTCAAGGGGCGCGGTGCCCGCTTCAAAGTGAAAGCCGCCAGTGGCACCGCCGAAGTTATCGACGAAAGCTACAACGCCAATCCGGCTTCGATGGCGGCGGCGCTGGCGCTTCTAGGAAGCGCAAACGCGAAGCGCCGGATCGCCGTGTTGGGCGACATGCTGGAAATGGGTCCTGACGGGCCCGCCCATCATGCTGCTCTCGCCAAAGAGATCGAGGCAGCGCATGTGGACAGCGTTTATCTCAACGGTCCGCAGATGAAAGCGCTGTGGGAGAAATTACCGGCGTCGCGCAGAAGCGCTTATGCCGAAAGTTCGTCCGAAAACGCGCCTGTTGTGACGAGCGCGATTCAGGACGGCGACGTGGTTCTTGTGAAAGGTTCATTGGGCAGCCGGATGGCCGCGATTGTCGACGCGCTCAAGGCGCGCGGCATCGCGAGCTAGGGAGGGGAACCGGTGTTTCACTATTTTCTCGTACCGTTGGCGGATCAGTTCGCGATCTTCAACGTGTTTCGCTACATCACCTTCCGCGTGGGCGGCGCGGTGATGACGGCGCTTCTCATCGCATTCCTTATCGGTCCGTCGATGATTGCGTGGTTGCGCCGCAAGCAGGGCAAGGGTCAACCGATCCGCGAAGATGGCCCGCAAAGACATATCGTCGAGAAGCAGGGGACGCCCACGATGGGCGGCTTCATGATCCTGTTTTCATCGATGATCGCTACGCTGCTGTGGGCCGATCTCACCAATGCTTACGTCTGGATCGTTCTTTTGGTGACGTTGAGCTTCGGACTTCTCGGCTTCACCGACGACTACCAGAAAGTAACGAAGCGCTCCTCCGCCGGCATCAGCGGCCGCGCGAAGCTGGTCGTGCAATTCGCCGTGGCGGCGGTGGCCAGCTACGCAATGATGAAGCTGGAAGGTCCTCCGCTGGCCGGCGGTGTCGCCATACCGTTCCTCAAGCAGGCACTCGTGCCGCTAGGGTGGGGGTTCTTGATCTTTGGCGTGTTGGTGATCTGCGGTGCATCGAACGCAGTCAATCTCACGGACGGTCTGGATGGCCTTGCCATCGTGCCGGTGATGATCGCGGCACTCGCTTTTGCGCTGATCGCTTATCTCGTGGGCAACATCAAATTCGCGGACTATCTGCAGCTTCATTACGTGGCCGGCACCGGCGAACTTGCCGTATTTCTTGCGGCACTGCTCGGGGCTGGCCTTGGTTTCCTCTGGTACAACGCGCCGCCCGCGATGGTGTTCATGGGCGACACCGGATCGCTCGCGCTTGGCGGCGCTCTGGGAGCGGTCGCCGTCGCGACAAAGCACGAACTCGTCCTTGCCATCATTGGCGGACTTTTCGTGCTCGAAGCGGTTTCCGTGATCATCCAAGTCGCTTCTTTTAGACTCACCGGAAAGCGCGTGTTCAAAATGGCGCCGATCCATCATCACTAGGAGCAGTTGGGCTGGAAGGAATCGACGGTTGTCATTCGCTTTTGGATCATCGCCGTTGTGCTCGCGCTCATCGGCCTTTCCACGCTGAAGCTCCGGTAGGCCAATGATCGTTTCCACCACCTTTGCGAAATCGGACGTCGCCGTCTTTGGATTGGCGCGGTCCGGTGTCGCTTCGGTGAGGTCGCTAATAGAAGGCGGCGCGCGCGTGTTCGCGTGGGACGACAAGGAGGAAAACCGCGTCGCAGCAAAGAAAGAGGGCGCGATCATTCAGGCTTTCGCGGATTGGCCTTGGACCAAGCTAAAGGCGCTGATCCTGAGTCCGGGCGTTCCGTTAACGCATCCTGCACCGCATCCAGTCGTCGTTTCCGCCAGGGATGCCGGTGTGCCAGTGATTGGCGACATGGAACTGTTCGCGCGCGTCATCCGTGCCGATGGCAACGCACCCATCATCGCGATCACCGGTACGAACGGCAAATCGACGACCACTGCGCTCATCGGTCATATCTTGACGCAATGCGGCTTCGCAGCCGAAGTCGGCGGCAATATCGGAAAGTCCGTCCTTGATCTCGCCACGCCTGCAACAAAAACGATCTATGTTCTGGAAGTTTCCTCCTATCAGATCGATCTCGCGCCAGGATTGACGCCGGATGTCGCGATTCTGACCAACATCACGCCGGATCACATCGATCGTCACGGCAGCCTGGAAAACTATGCTGCCGTGAAAGCCCGTTTGCTTTCGCAAACCACCAAAACGGGGCAGGTCTGTATTGGCGTGGACGACGCACAGACCTCCGCCATCTACACACGTCTCGCATCAGGTGACGGCGCGGAAGCAGTGCCTGTCTCGGTGGGCAAAGTTCTCGGGCGTGGAGTGTTCGTGCTGGACGGTGTGCTCTACGACGCGCTCGGTCAGCGCGCCGCACAGGTCATGAATTTGGCGAATGCTTCCAATCTGCCCGGTGCACACAATTGGCAGAACGCTGCGCTTGCCTACGCTGCTGTGAAACGCTTCGTGAAGGAAACGCGCCTGATCACCAGCGCTATCGCCAGCTTTCCCGGACTTGCGCATCGCATCGAAGATGTCGGCCGCATCGGCAAGGTTCGCTTCATCAACGATTCGAAGGCGACCAATGCGGAAGCTGCGGAGCGTGCGCTGGTCTGCTTTCCGGACATTTTTTGGATCGCCGGTGGAAAGCCGAAAGAGGGTGGGATCGAAAGCCTGAAGCCGGAGTTCGGACGAATTCGCAAAGCTTACCTCATCGGCGAAGCAGCTGATGCCTTTGCAAGCACGCTCGGTGCGGTTCCGCACGAAATTTCGAGAACGCTGGAACATGCTGTCGCCTCCGCTTTCTCGGACGCTCGCAATGCCGACGTGCCGTCGCCGGTCGTTTTGCTTTCGCCGGCCTGCGCCTCTTTCGATCAGTTCAAGGATTTCGAAGCGCGGGGCGATGCGTTCCGTGACCTTGTTAAAGGTCTTGCGGCACCGGAGAGGCAAGCGTCATGACGCTCTCCCGGGCACAACGTGGCGGATTGGCCGACTGGTGGTTCACCGTCGACCGCGTGGCGCTGTGCCTGATGCTGGGCCTGATCGGCATCGGCTTGATGCTGGCGTTCGCGGCGAGCCCGGCCGCCACGGGCGGACCGATGACTGCGGGCGACTTCCGCTATGCCTTGAAACAAATCGCTTTCGCACTGATCGCAGGCGGTATTCTCGGTTTCACGTCGCTCCTGTCTTTGCGCGCGATCAAGTTAGGTGCGGCAATTGTGTTCGCGCTCGGTGTCATCGGATCCTGTCTGGTACTTTTCACCGGCAGCGAGGTCTTGGGCGCCAAGCGCTGGATCGATCTCGGCTTCACCACACTGCAACCTTCTGAATTCCTGAAGCCGAGCTTTGCCATTCTCGGTGCGGCCATTCTTGCCGATCCTGTGCCCATCAAATTCAAAGGCATCACGCTCCGAAAAGAACTAATCTCCTTCCTAGTTCTATTGCCGGCGCTGTTGGTACTCGCGCGCCAGCCCGATTTCGGCCAAACAGCGGTATTGCTTGCACTCTGGGGCGCGCTTCTTTTCTTTAACGGGTTGTCGCTTGTCTGGACCAGCCTGCTCGGCGGTGTCGGTACGGTATTCCTGACGCTTCTCTATCTCTTCGTTCCCTACATACATCACCGCGTTGAGCAGTTCATGGATGACGACAAGACCGGGTATCAAGCCGGTTTGGCGATGAAAGCGTTCGAGCATGGCGGACTGATCGGCGTCGGGCCAGGCGCGGGCACGATCAAATATCGGATACCCGATGCGCACTCCGACTTCATCTTCGCCGTTGCTGGCGAAGAGTTCGGTATCGTACTTTGTGCGCTGATCGCGCTTCTCTTTTGCGCGCTGAGCGTTCGCCTGCTTCTGCGTGCGACACGGGCGCGCGATGCTTTCGCCCAGCTCGCCGGCGCCGCACTTGCTTCGGTTATCGCCTTGCAAGCCTTCATCAATATGGGCGTTGCGATGAACATGCTGCCGGCAAAGGGCATGACGTTGCCGTTCATCTCTTATGGTGGCTCGTCACTGTTCGCAGTCGCCATGACGATGGGCTTCGCACTTTCGGTCACACGTCAGCGGCCGAAGATCGGCGAGCAGGATCACAGTGCGTTTCGTTTCCTGCGCGAGGTGCCCGCATGAGCACGATCGTGTTGGCAACCGGCGGCACCGGCGGACATCTTTTTCCCGCGCAGGCCTTGGCAGCGGAGCTCGCCAAGCGCGGCCGCAAGATCGTCGTGATGACCGACGCGCGCGGCACTCAATATCCAACCTACTTCCCCGGCGCCTCCATCGAGATCGTTCCGGCGGCGGCGTTCTCCGATCGCTCCGTGGTGGGCCTTATCAAAGCGCCTTTCGAAATCATCGCGGGCGTCTTCGTTGCGCTCGGCAAGCTTTCTCGCATCAAGCCGGCGGCTGTTGTCGGCTTCGGGGGATACCCCAGTGTGCCGGTGATGATCGCGGCGTGCGTTTCGCGCAGACCGACGGCGATCTTGGCGCCGGATGCCGTATTGGGACGTGCCAATCGCCTGGTTGCGGATTATGTGCGCGTCATCGCGGCGGGTCTGCCGCTCAAGCGATTTCTCCCGAAGGAGATGTCGAAGGTCGTCTACACGGGCAATCCCGTGCGTCCGGAAGTCGTGGCGTATGACGGAGCGCGCTATGACGCGCCGTCAGATGGTCCGATCAATCTTCTCGTATTTGGCGGCAGCCAAGGTGCTCGCGCGCTCAGCGAGATCGTTCCCGCAGCGATTGCGCAGATGCCGGCCGCTATGAAAGCGCGGCTGGATGTCGTCCAGCAGTGCCGTCCCGAAGACCTCGAGACCGTTCGCGCTCTATATAATAAGGAGGGCGTGAAAGCTGAACTGGCCCCGTTCTTCCAGGATCTGCCCGCCCGCATGGCCAAAGCGCATCTGGTGGTGGGGCGTTCGGGCGCTGGCACTGTGGCCGAGCTTATGGTCATCGGCCGCCCCGCCATCCTGATCCCGTTACCGCACGCGCTCGACGATAACCAGACCCCCAATGCCGACGCGCTCGTTGAGGCCGGCGGCGGATGGCGCGTGGCGCAGAAAGAGCTGACGCCGGAAAAGCTTTCGATGATGTTGCAGCATGCGTTCGCGGCACCCGATGATCTGGCGAAGCGCGCTGCTGCGGCGCATTCACAAGCCAAACCGGACGCCGCACAGCGTTTGGCGGATGTCGTAGAAAAACTGGCGAGGGTGGCATGAAGGTTTCGCCCACCCGCGTCCCGCTCGATATCGGCACGATCCATTTCATTGGCATCGGGGGCATCGGCATGAGCGGCATTGCCGAGATCATGCACAATTTTGGCTACAAGGTTCAGGGCTCGGACGCCGCTGAGAGCGCGAACATCAAGCGCCTTCGCAGCATGGGCATTCAGGTCAACATCGGCCACGATGCGATGAATCTGAAAGATGTCGCGATTGTCGTTTATTCCTCCGCCGTGAAGCCCGGCAATG
>JBQCJO010000191.1:0-13078 GCA_051952735.1 Rhizomicrobium sp. | reverse complement strand
CGGTCGATCTTATTGATCACCACGATCGGCTTGAGGCCCAGCTTCAACGCCTTGGAAAGCACGAACTTGGTCTGCGGCATGACGGACTCGGCCGCATCGACAAGCAGCACGACGCCATCGACCATCGACAGGATGCGTTCGACTTCGCCGCCGAAATCGGCGTGGCCGGGCGTATCGACGATGTTGATGCGATGGCCCTGCCAATCGACGCTGGTGCACTTGGCCAGAATGGTGATGCCGCGCTCGCGCTCCAGATCATTGGAGTCCATGGCGCGCTCTTCCATGTGCTGGTTGTCGCGGACGGATCCGGACTGCTTTAGCAGCTGATCGACCAGCGTGGTCTTGCCGTGGTCGACGTGAGCAATAATGGCGATGTTACGAATATCCATGGAATCCGGCGCGTTGGGGGAAGCGCGCGGCTTATAGACGGCCCCCTTCGCAACCGCAAACCAAGCTTTCTAGAAACGGCCGACCTCTTTGATGCCCCAGTTGCGGTCGCTCTTATATGTGGCCACCAGCGCATAGACCGGACCCGAAAAACCAAGGGATTCCTTGAGGCTTTTGGCGACGGCCTGCACATCGTGGTCATGTTCACCATCGGAGACGGGATGGCCCGCGCAGCGCTGATGCGCCACCACGGCCAGGGCCGCCGCATGATGCGCATCGGCCAGGAGTTTGACCTGCGCCTTGGCGGCGTCCCATTCCCCCGCCCGCTCCGGTTTCAGAAGACCGTCCGGCCCGGGGAGCGCCACCAGATCCACCTCTCCGGTTCCGGTCGCCCGGCCGATCCGGCTGTTGAAATCCACCACGCGCTGATGCAGCCGCCAGTCCGAGCAAGTCATTGCAACGGCAAGCTTTTTCTTGCGATTCCAGAACATCTACCCCCCAGGACCCGGCTCTCGCGGGAGCCTTCTGCCGCCCCTTTTACCATCAGCGGGGCAACCCCCGGCAACCGTCCTAAATTCCGGTTCACCAAAAGCAGACAGAAAGTGACTATTTTGGAATGGAATGGGGCTTCGGCGATGGGTATTGCCATATTCCGGACGCGGATTGCCGGGCCGCTCGAACCGCCCGCGAGGCGTAAATGCCCGCGAAGCGTTTCATCAGGACTTCCCGCGGGCGTGGCGAGAAGCAGCAGACTTGGACGGCGATGAATATCAGGCTCCCCGATTCCCTTCAGGCCGCGCCTGCTGCCGTAAAAGGTTTTCCCGAAACCGTTCGGCAAGCCCATCCGCGCACGCGGTTGATTTTCGGCATTGTCGCCATTGTGGTTGCGCTTGCTTTCGTCTGGGCTGTCGTCAACGCGCTTACAACGCCCGCGCCGCGCACGCTTCCGCCGCCGCCGGTGCGCGTCGGCGCCGTCACGCAGAGCAATGTGACGGCTTACGAGCAAACCATCGGGACCATCGTCGCCAATGCCACCGTGCAGGTAACGGCGCGCGTGGACGGACAACTGGATTCGGCGGCGTTCATCGAAGGCCAGACGGTGAAAGCGGGCGATGTTCTTTTCCGGCTCGATCCCAGACCATTCCAGGCCGCGCTGATGCAGGCGAAAGCGACGATGGCGCGCGATCAGGCTTCGCTCGCCAGCGCCAATAACGATGCCAAGCGCTATTCGATCCTCGCCGGCATGGGCGCAGCGTCGTCTTCGCAGCGCGACCAGTTCGTGGCGCAAGCCAAGGCGCTGAGCGCAACGGTGCAAGCCGACAAGGCGATGGTCGACACCGCCGCGCTCAATATGCAGTTCTCGGTCATCACCTCGCCGGTGGACGGCAAGACGGGGCCGATCCTCATTCAGCCGGGCAATCTCATCAAGGCGAACGACACCAATCCGCTGGTGACGATCACGCAGATTCATCCGGTGAAGGTTTCGTTCTTCCTGCCGCAAGCGGACCTGCCGCAGATCCAGCAGCGCATGGCGGCGGGAAGCCTGACCGCGGACGTGCAGGCGCACAACGCCGAACAAACGCGCGAAAGCGCCAAGGTGGATTTCGTCGGCAATGCGGTGAGCGCAACGACAGGCACCATCGAACTGCGCGCGACGTTCCCCAACACCGACGACAAGCTGGTGCCGGGACAGGTGGTGGACGTTTCCGTCGCGCTCAACCAGTTCCAGAAAAGCATCGTGGTGCCGCACGACGCGGTGAATGTCGGTCCCGATGGCCGCTATGTCTATGCGGTCGAGAACGGCAACGCCGTGCTGGTGCCGGTCAATGTGCTGTATGACAACGGCAAGACCGCCGCGGTGCAGGGCAAGCTCAAAGCCGGCCAGCAGGTGGTGACGGACGGGCAGCTTCGCGTGATCCCCGGCAAGCCGGTGACGGTCATGGGCAAAAAAGGTGCGCACGGCGGACACGCCGCAGCAGAAAAATGAACATCTCGGCCGCCTTCATCCGCCGTCCGGTGATGACCATCCTGCTGATGGCGGGATTGGTGATCTTCGGCCTGTTCGGATATTCGTCGCTGCCGGTCAGCGAGCTTCCGTCGGTGGATTTCCCGACCATCGTCGTGTCGGCGTCGTTGCCGGGCGCCGATCCGGAAACGATGGCATCGGGCGTCGCCACACCTCTCGAAAATCAGTTTTCGACGATTGCCGGCATAAGTTCGATGAGCTCGTCGAGCACGCAGGGCCGCACGCAGGTTACAATACAGTTCGATCTGGACCGCAACATCGACGGCGCCGCGCAGGATGTGCAATCGGCGATCTCCGCCGCCGGCCATCAGCTTCCCCAGAACATGCCGTCGCCGCCGACGATGCGCAAAGTGAACCCGTCGGATTCGCCGATCATGTATCTGGCGATGGGCTCGCCCACGCTGACGCTGCAGGAAGTCGACAAATATGCCGAGACGCTGCTGGCGCGGCAGATTTCCACGCTGAACGGCGTGGCGCAGGTCAACGTCTATGGCTCGCAGAAATTCGCGGTGCGCATCCAGGCCGATCCGGTGGCGCTGGCCGCGCGCGGCATCGGCATCGATCAGGTGGCGAACATCGCCAACGCCGCCAACCCGAACATCCCGACCGGCCAGCTCAACGGCAACCGCCAGTCCGTCACCGTGCATTCCAGCGGCCAGCTTCAGGACGCGAGCGCATTCGACCGGCAGATCATCGCCTACAAGAACGGCGCGCCGGTGCGTGTCGAGGACGTCGCCAAGACGCTCGATGGCGTGGAGAACAAGTTCAACGCGAGTTGGTTCAACGGGCATCGCGCGGTGGTGCTCGCCATCCAGCGCCAGCCCGGCTCCAACACGATCCAGGTGGTCGATGAGATCAAGAGCATCCTGCCGCACTTCATGGAGCAGCTGCCGGCGACACTTTCGCTGAACGTGCTCTACGACCGCAGTCAGTCGATCCGCGATTCCGTCCACGATGTGGAAGAGACGCTGTTCATCGCCGCGATCCTGGTGGTCGCGGTGATCTTCGTGTTCCTGCGTACGCTGACGGCGACGATCATCCCCTCGCTTGCCTTGCCCATCGCTGTGATCGGCACTTTCGCGGGCATGTCTTTCCTGGGCTACAGCCTCGACAACCTCTCGCTGATGGCCTTGACGCTGTCGGTCGGCTTCGTGGTGGACGACGCCATCGTCATGCTCGAGAACATCGTGCGTCATGTCGAGGAGGGCGAAAAACCCTTCGACGCGGCGCTGAAGGGATCGAAGGAGATCGGCTTCACCATCCTGTCGATGACGATGTCGCTGGCGGCCGTGTTCATTCCGCTGGTGTTCATGGGCGGCATCATGGGCCGGCTGCTGCACGAATTTGCCGTGACCATCGTTCTGGCCATCGTCTTCTCCGGCATCGTTTCGGTGACGTTGACGCCCATGCTGTGCGCGCGGCTGCTGCAGTCGGAGCACAACAAAAAGCACAATCGCTTCTATGAATGGAGCGAGAACACCTTCAACCGGATTCAGGATCACTATGAGCGCACGCTGCGCTGGAGCCTGGATCACCGGCGGACGATTTTGGGCGTGTTCTTCGCGAGCATCCTGGCGACGGTGGGCATGTTCGCGATCATGCAGCAGGACTTCCTGCCCTCCAGCGACACGGGCCAGATCTTCGGCCTCACGGAGGCTGCGAACGGCACGTCATTCCAGCAGATGGTGCGCTATCAGCAGCAAGCCGCCGCCATCGTGGCGAAGGACCCAAATGTCGGCGGCTTCATGTCGTCGGTCGGATCGGGCGGCGCCAGCTCCGCCGTCAACAGCGGACGTATTTTCGGAACGCTGAAGCCGGTGGACGAGCGGCAGACGAAATGTTCGTTCCTGATATTCTGCCACCACGTTTCCGCCGAAGAAGTGGTGCGCGAATTGCGCCCGAAGCTTTCGCGCATTCCGGGCATCAATATCTACATGCAGGTGCCGCCTTCGATACGCATGGGTGGGCGGCTTTCGAAATCGCAATATCAGTACACCTTGCAAGACCTCGACATGGACGAGCTCCAGGACTGGTCGAACCGGCTGATGAACGCGCTCTCGACCGCGCCCGGCTTTGTGGACGTGACGAGCGATTTGCAGCTTTCGACGCCGGCGGTTAATGTGACCATTGATCGCGTCCGCGCGGGCGCGTTGGGGGTGACGCCGGCTGCCATCGAAACTGCGTTGGGCGCGGCGTTCGGCGGATCGGAGATCTCGCAAATCTACGCTTCCTCGGACACCTATCAGGTGATCCTCGAAGTGCAGGACCAATATCAGAAAGGCCCGAACGATCTTTCGCGGCTCTATGTGACGGCGCAGGATGGGACACTGGTGCCGCTGACATCGGTGACCAAGATCGCGAGCGGCACCATGCCGCTCAGCATCAACCACCAGGGCCAGCTTCCCTCCGTCACGATCTCGTTCGATCTGGGCGCGGGTTATGCGCTCAGCGATGCGGTGAAAACGATCGAGCGGGTGCAGACCCAGATCGGATTGCCGGACACGATCCAGACCTCGTTCCAGGGGTCGGCGCAGGCGTTCCAGGAATCCACGCGCGGTTCAGGCATCCTGCTGCTGGCGGCGCTGGTCGTGGTCTATATCGTGCTGGGCATTCTCTATGAGAGCTTCATCCATCCGCTGACGATCCTGTCCGGCTTGCCGTCCGCCGCGGTGGGCGCGCTCATCACGCTCTTCATTTTCGGCGTGCCGCTCAGCCTTTACGCGTTTGTCGGCATGATCATGCTGATCGGCATCGTGAAGAAGAATGCGATCATGATGATCGACTTCGCACTGGCGCGCGAGCGCGGCGAGAACATTCCGCCGGAAGCGGCGATCTTCGAAGCCGCCGTGATCCGTTTCCGCCCCATCATGATGACGACGATGGCGGCCCTGATGGGCACGTTGCCGATCGCCATCGGCTTCGGCGCCGGCGGCGAGACGCGCCAGCCGCTCGGCTTGGCCGTGGTCGGCGGATTGATGCTGTCGCAGCTTCTGACGCTCTACATCACGCCGGTGATCTACATCTATCTCGATCAATTCGGCGAGCGCATCGGCCATTGGCGCGGCCGCTCCCGCAAGCACGCGCCGAGCCCCGCGGAATAAACTTCGCGCCGCGAGGCATATCCAAACCCGTCATGGCCGGGCTTGTCCCGGCCATCCATTTTCCAGAGCCGGACGATTCTTGCACCGCTTCTGGACAATGGATGGCCGCCATAAAGGCGGCCATGACGAAATTGAGAGAATGGAATCTCCGCGGCTCTGCGTGACTATTTTTTCTTTGTGATCTTGTCGACTTCCGCCAACTCGTCCGCCGACAGCTTCCATCCTGCAGCGCTCACATTCGCCGCGACCTGATCGGGTTTGGTTGCGCCGGCGATGACGCTCGACAGAACGGGCCGTGACAGAAGCCAACTGAAAGCCAATTCCAGCAGCGTATGACCGCGCGCATCGCAGAACGCCTGCAGCGCATCGACGATCTTCCAATTGTCCTCGGTCATGAAGCGGTCGGCGAGCCGCTTGATCGCGGCCATGCGCGTGCCTTTGGGGGCATCGCCGCCATGCTTGTATTTGCCGGTGAGCAATCCGCTGGCCAGCGGGAAATAGGGCAACAGGCCCATCCCTTTGGATTCCAGCGCGGGGATCAGTTCGGCTTCGGCGTCGCGGACCAGAAGGCTGTATTCATCCTGCGCGGATACGAAAGCGCTCAGACCTTCTGTCTTCGCCGTCCAGCTCGCATCTGCGACCTGCCACGCTTTGAGATTGGAGCACCCGACGTAGCGCACCTTTCCGGAACGGACGAGATCGTCGAGCGCGCGCAATGTCTCGTCGATCGGCGTGTTCGGATCGGGCTGGTGCAGCTGGTAAAGATCGATCCAATCGGTTTTCAGGCGGCGCAGGCTGTCTTCCACCGCTTCCACGATGTAGCGCCGCGAGGCGCCCACCTTGGTCTCGCTCATGGGCATGCCGAACTTGGTGGCGAGGACGATGTCCTTGCGGCGGGGCCCGAGAACTTCGCCGAGCTGCGTTTCCGAGCCGCCGCGCTCGCCATAGATGTCGGCGGTGTCGAACAGCGTGATGCCATGATCGAGCGCGCCATGAACGACCTTGCGCGCAGCCTCGGTATCGAGAGCGCGGCCGAAATTGTTGCAGCCAAGGCCCACAGCGGAAACACGCAGACCCGATTTTCCGACGTTGCGGATTTCCATGACGCGATCCTTTCGTGGCGCTCCGCCGCAAGCTTCGCATCGCGGGGCCGTACGCCCAACGGCCGCGATGTCGCGTGCGGATCACCGCTGCGCGAGGCGCAAAGAAAAAGGGCGCCGGTTTCCCGACGCCCTTGATCTGTCTTGTTCCGCTTCGATTAGAAGTGGATGCCCACGGTCAGGCCGTAGGTGCGCGGGTCGCCAACGAAGAGGTTGGTGAACAGCGCGGACGACGGATCGGTCACATACATACCGGTCACGTTCGTCTTGTTCTGAATGTTCTGCACCCAGGCGCGGGCGTACCAGAAGTTATCCGGTGCGTTCAGCTGGATCTGGGCGTTCATGACGTCATACGCCTTCATGCGGTCGGCCGGATCGTTGTAGATCGTGCCGAACGACTTGTCGTTCCAGTAGTAGTCGAAGCGCGGAACGAGGGTGTAGTCGCCACCGAGATGGAAGGTGTACTGCACGCCCAAGCTGACGGTCCAGTTCGGCGTGTTGGGCATCTGGTTGCCCTTCAGGTTGTCGAGCACGCCGCCACCAGCGACATAACCCGCACCGCCGGCGCCTGCGCCAACGGCATCAAGCACTGCCTGCAGCGTGCCGCAGGTGACCGCGCCGCCCGGAAGGCCGAACGGAACGCCCGCGTTGCTGTTCAGGTAACCGGCATATTCCGCCACCGAGGCGCCCGGCTGCGCCGGCGGCGCAACGATGAGGCCCGGGATCGGCGAAGTTGCCGGCGTCGCAGCCGCACCGCCGCCAGGAGTCTGCAGTGCGCAGTTCGCACCGTTCGAGTCCTTCAGCAGGGTCCAGCCATGCGTGCCGAGCGTCGGGCTGCGCGTATCCAGCTGAGCGGTGTTGCCGATCGAGGAGTGCGTGTAGCCGACGTTCATGTTGAACTGCAGATCTTCGGTCGGTGCCCAGAAGAACTCACCTTCCGCGCCGTACAGCGTGGAATTGATGTTTCCGTTCACAGACTGACGGTTGATGATCTGCGAGACCTGATAGCCCTTATAGTCGTAGTACCAGCCGGTCAGGTTGGCCTGCAGAGCGCCCATGCCGGTCATGAAGGTGTTCTTCGTGCCGACTTCGTAAGCGCTGACCTTTTCAGGCGCGAACGATGACGGGAACAGACCCGGGACGCTGGCCGGCGGGTTGAAGCCGCCCGAGCGATAACCGCGCGAGTAGGACGCATAGACCGTGGTCTGATCCGACCAATCCGTCTTCGGCGTCCACGTCGCCACGGCGTGGCCCGTCCAGGCATTGTAGGTCTTGTCCTGCTGCAGGAAGCCGTCCGCATCGCAGACCGCGCCGGCAGGTGCGCAGTTCGGGTTGTCGCTCGGCGGCGTCGTCGAACCGATCGGCTGCAGCGTTTCGAGCGCGATCGACTTCGACTCGAAATGCTTGTTGTCGGTCGTGTAGCGCAGACCGCCCGTCAGTTTGAAATCGTCGGTGAGGTTGTAATAGACCTCGCCGAAGATCGCATCGGACTTCAGGACGTAGTTCTTGTTGTTGCTGTTGAACTGCGTCGGCGACAACACCGCTCCGTCCGCGCCGAGGATCGGTCCGAGCACGATGCCCGGGAAGTCGAACGCGCCGCTGTTGTTGACGAAGTATTGGACGTTGTAGTCGCGGTAGTAGAGGTGATAGCCGGCGATCAGGAAGTTGAACGGTCCGGTGAAGTTCGAAGCGAAGCGCAATTCTGCGGTCCACTCCTTGTTCTGGCCGGAGATCTGATCGTAGGCGGAGTCGTGATCGACATAGCGCGCGATCGAATTGCCGACCGAGCCATTATCCTTCACCGAAGACAGCGGCAGCGTGCCGATGTGGCCGGCGAAGTAGTTGGCGTAGTTGATCGGTCCGACGAGCGAGAAGATCTGCTGCGCGGCGGCGACACGGCTCGTGCAACCCGAGAGGCCGACGAAGAAGCAGGTACCGGCCTGGATCGGATACGGCGCGAAGTCCGCATAGTCCGAACCCGGGTTGGTCGTATAGGCCTGCTGGCTGAGACCGCCCTGGTTGTCGTAACCGAGCAAGACGTTCGCATCCAGCCACGGCGTCAGCGTCTGTTTCCAGTTCAACTTGGCGAACAGATCGCGGCCACGCGATGTCGGATTGAAGTCTTCGTTGATCTTGCGAAGGCTGTTCGGGATCGCCTGTTCCGTCGGATTGGTGATCGTGGGATCGGCGGTCGCGCCGGTGACCGTGTAGATCTGGAACGGCGTTCCGGCCAACGGACCGATGTCCGAACCAAAGGTGCGGCTCAGGCCGGCATTCGCGTTCGCCGGTTCAGCGGCGAGGCTATCCGGCAAGCAGCCCAGCACGCCCGACGGATCGGTGTGGCAGCGCGTGGCCTGCGCACGAATACGGCTGTCGTCTTCATGACCGGCCTGGATCATCAGGTCGACGGTGGTCTTGTCCGAAGGCTGCCAGCGCAACGCACCGCGGATCGAATAGTCCTTGCGGCTATCGACCTTGTCGCGGATGCCGGAACCCGGATGCAGCGCCGGATAGATGTTGTCGATCGTGCCGTCGCGCTTCTCCCAGAAGCCCGAAATGCGCACGCCCAGTTTGCCCTCGACGATGGGCAGGTTCACCATCGCGCGGATTTCTTCGAAGCTGTAATTGCCGAACGTCGCCTCGAGATCGGAATGGAAGGCATCGAGATCGGGCTTGGCAGTGATGACGTTGATCGCGCCGCCGGTGGCGTTACGGCCATACAGCGTGCTCTGCGGACCGCGCAGAACTTCGACGCGTTCGACGTCGTAGTAGGAGGCGCTCGTCAGCGGCGGGGAGGACAGATAGACGTCGTCTTCGTTGACCGACACGCCGGCGTCACCGGAGGTGGCGACAGCGGCCGAACCGATGCCGCGGATCTGGAAGTTGGACGGACCGAAGTTGCCGTGCGTGAAGGTCACGTTCGGAACCGAGAACTGAAGGTCCTTGAAGCCCATGATCTGGTGGGCGGCCATGTCCTGCGAGGTGAACGCGGACACCGCGATCGGAACCGACTGAATGTCTTCCGATTTCTTCTGGGCTGTAACGACGACCTCTTCGATTTGCGCAAAGGCCGGCGCAGCAAGCGCGGACGAAAGCAGCAAAGCGCTAATCAAGGTCATGGACCGACCGGTCCGCGCTGAACGCGTAGCAAGCATATCCTGGGCTCCCCATTGCATCCGCCTTTATGGCGAGATGTCACGCTATCTCCCCTGCCCGGATGAGCAGGGACTATGGCTATTTTTTCACGGGAAACTGTGTCGGAAGGTTCCGAGCCTCGCAAGATGATTGTCGGCAGACCGGTTTTTCCAGCGCCATTTGATCCCGGACTTGTGCCCGGAATGCCACACAATTTCGTCAGCTATCCTGGCTGTGCCAGGATACCGGTCATTCTAAAGGCCGTTCGGAAGGGAACCGGCCGGGAAAGGAGGCGCCGAAAACGCCCCGATTCCCGGCCAAGACCCTAGTAGCGGATGCCCGCCGTGATGCCGAAGGTCCGCGGATCGCCCATGAAGAGGTTGGTCGACAGGCCCGACGTGGCGCTGGCGAGGTATTCGCCGGTCACATTGTTGCTGTCGAACACGTTCTTCACCCAGAGCGAGGCGTACCAGAGATTGTCCGGCGCATTCAGCGTGACCTGGGCATTGCCCACGCCCCAACCTTTGATGCGGTCCGCATCGTCGTTGAAGATTCGCGCGAACATGTGGGACTGCCAGTAGTAGTCCGCACGCGGAACCAGCGAGTAACCACCGTCGAGATCGAAGGTGTACTGCGCGCCGACGCTGACCGTGAGGTCCGGCGTGTTCTGCAACTGGTTGTCTTTCAGGTTCACGAACGCACCCGAGCCGGAGCCTTTGCCGGTCGGATCCGTGCGCGAATAACCGAACGCTGCCAGCAGCGGATCAAGCGTCGAGCTGCACGAACCGTAGTTCGTGTTTGCAACACCGTTTCCGGCGAGCGCATGGCTTCCGCCCGGCGGCGCGAAGAAGATTCCGCCCGCGCCGAGGCCGGCCGCAGCCGCCTGGAACGCTGCGTTGTCCGCCGGCGACACCGTCTGACCACCGGTCATGTAGAGCACGCAGTTCTGGCCCGATGTCGGCGCCAGCGTTGCGTCCTTCACCAGCACCACATCGCTGCGGCCCGCCGTCGGATTGCGATCGTCGACGAGCTGCGAGTTGCCGATGTTGGACTGCGTGGTGCCGAAGGAGAGGTTGAACTGCCAATGCGTATCCGGCGCCCAGAAGAACTCGCCTTCCACGCCCCACAGTTTCGCATTGATGTTCTGGTTGACCGAGGTGTTGTTCTCGATCGCCGACACCTGAAGGCTCTTGTAGTTGTAGTACCAGACGCTCGCATTGGCCTGCAGCGTGCCGCCGGCCAGCAAGTTCTTCGTGCCGAGTTCGAACGCGTCGATCGATTCCGGCTTGTAGCTCACCGGAACGCCAAGACCCGGCGCAACACCCGGATTGAAACCACCGGCCTTATAGCCACGCGCGTAAGACGCATAGATCAACGTCTGATCGGTGAAGTCGAGCTTGGGCGTGTAGTCGGCGACAAAGCGGCCCGTGACCTTGTTGTACGTCACGTTGTTGACCTGCCAGGGCTGAATGCCGGGCGCCGAACCGTCGAAGTCCACACCTTCGGCGGTGAGGCCGGAGATGACATCGTCCGCACTGCCGGTCGTTCCGATCGGAATCAGACCGTCCAGCAATTCGATGCGGCCGACCTGACGCTTCTCATCCTGCGTCCAGCGCAAACCGGCGGTGAACTTCAGAAGATCCGGGATCGCGTCGTAATAGGCTTCGCCGAACACCGCTTTCGACGTGAGCGTGTCGCGGTGGCCATTGTTGTTGTAGTAGCCCGGCCCGTAGATGCAGCCCGAAGCGGCGCACAGACCCGGCGCCGTCAACGCGCCTTCGATGCCGCCCAGAACGATCGACGGATAGTCCAGCGTCGGCGTGGCGACGAAGTAATTGCCGCTCGTCTTGGTCTTCAGATAGTAGCCGGCCAGCATGAAGTTCAGCGGACCTTCGAAGCTGGTGTTGAAACGCCATTCCGCCGAGTACTGCTTGGAATAGCCGTTCGACTGATCGAACGCGGTCGCCTGTGGCGTGAATTTCTGGATGTCGCCGCTGATGAGGCCCAGATTGCCCGGGTTGGAAACCGGCAGCTCGCCCGGATGCGCAAAGAACGGCGCGTAGTTTGCGGCATAGGCCGGACCGCCGAGCAGGTTCATCAGGCCAAGGAACGTGCCTTCCGACGTCGCCAGGCGCACCGGATCGAAATTCAATCCGTTGACGTTGTTGTAGCTCTCGCGCGAATAGGTCGTCGCGCGGTCGTAGCCGAGCACCAGCGTGGAATCGAGCCAGCTCGTGACGTTCTGCTTCCAGTTCAGCGCATAGAACGCATCCTGCGCCTTATATTGCGGATCGAAATCCGAATAGACCTTGCGCGGATCGGACGGGTTGCACGGATTGCCGGGCGTCAGGCACAGCGCCGGTGTCGTCGGCGGCGTGCTGAGATCGTAAAGACCCAGCGCATTGCCAAGCCCCGCGAGCGGCGTACCGGCGAACGCCGAGTTGAAGCCTTGCACGCTCGAGGCGATCGTCGATTGCGCGGCGTTCAGATTGACGAGACCGTTCGACAGCGAGTCCGGCAAGCAGCCGAGCGTGCCCGTCGGATCGGTGGCGCAAGCCTGCTTCTGCGAGCGCATGCGGTTGTCGTCTTCGTGCGAACCGGCGGCGATGATATCCACCGTGGTGCGCGCCGTCGGCGTCCAGCGCAACGTGCCGCGCAGCGAATACTGATCGCGGCCATCGAGCTTGTCGCCATTGGCGACGTTCTTCACGAAGCCGTCGCGCTGCAGCCAGTCGCCGGCGATGCGCGCGGCGAGCTGACCTTCGACGATCGGGATGTTCACCATCCCTTTGATCTCTTGATAGTTGTAGTTGCCGTAGGTGCCTTCGAGGTTGGCGTGGAATTCATCCATGTCCGGCTTGGCGGTGATGATGTTCACCGTGCCGCCGGTGGCGCCGCGTCCATAAAGCGTGGATTGCGGGCCGCGCAACACTTCGATGCGGTCCAGATCATAGAAGTTGGCTTCCGCGAGCGGCGGATTGGAAAGGAACACGTCGTCTTCGTGCACGGCCACGCCGGATTCGGCGTCGTAGCCGACGGCGGTGATGCCGATGCCGCGGATCTGGAAGTCGGAACCGGTGAAGTTGCCCTTCGTGTAGCTGACGTTCGGCGTCGAGAACACGAGGTCCTTGAACTGCTGGATCTGATGATCCTTGAGGTCCTGGTTCGTGAACGCGCTCATCGCGATCGGAACGGTCTGGGCGTTTTCGCTCTTCTTCTGCGCGGTGACGACCACTTCTTCGATCTGCGCGAAGGCCGGCGCGGCAAGAGCGGTGGAAAGAAGCAAGGCGCCGACAAGCGTGGCGGACCGGCCCGTCCGGACTGAACGC
>JBQCJO010000190.1:0-7624 GCA_051952735.1 Rhizomicrobium sp. | reverse complement strand
AGCTCCATGTTCGCGACGCGGGTGTTTTCCGAGACGCGGTAGAGCGCGAGGCACGACAACGCAGCGAGACCGACGAAGAAGAAGTTGAGGACGCGGGCGATCATCATTTCCTCCTATGCCGCCAGCTTTTCGGCGGCTCTGAGACGGGCCGAGCGCGCGCGCGGGTTCTGCGCGATCTCGGCTTCGGTGGGCATGCGGGCTTTCGACGTGATGAGACGGAAGGTTTGCTTGTTCTTCGCCTTGGCGACGGGTGCGTGGCGCGAACCGGCGGAGGCGGGCTTGCCACGCTCGGTGAAGAAGCGCTTCACGATGCGGTCTTCCAGCGAATGGAAGGCAACCACGACCAAGCGGCCACCGGCGTTGAGCACGCGCTCGGCGGCTTCGAGGCCGCGCTCCAACTCGCCCAACTCATCGTTCACATGGATGCGCAGCGCCTGGAAAGTGCGCGTTGCCGGATGGATCGGATGGCGCAACGCGGCAGGACCCAAAGCCTTTGCGACAACGTCGGCCAATTCGGCGGTGCGCGACAACGGCCTTGCGGCGATGATGGCGCGGGCGACTTTGCGGGCGAAGCGTTCTTCGCCGAGATCGCGGATAACACGCGTGAGTTCGGCTTCTTCGGCGGTGTTCACGAAATCGGCGGCGCTCATGCCGGACTTGGACATGCGCATGTCGAGCGGACCGTCTTCGCGGAAGGAGAAGCCGCGGTCGGCTTCGTCGAACTGGAAGGACGAGACGCCGAGATCGAGTACGACGCCATCGCGCGAACCATCGACCAGTTCGTCCATCTCTGAGAACGTGCCTTGCACGACACTGAGACGGCCGCCGAACTGCTTGGCCAACTCGCGCCCCCGCGCGATCGCATCGGGATCGCGGTCGATGCCGGTGACGCGGCAATCGGCGGCTTGCAGGATGGCCTTGGTGTAACCGCCGCCGCCGAACGTTCCGTCGATATAGCTTTCGCCAGCGCGTGGGCTCAGCGTTTCCAGAACTTCCGAGAGCATCACGGGGAGATGGCCGCTCATGGCGCATCTCCGCTGGCTTCGTAGGTTTGCTCGACAACTGCAACGCGCGCTGCCGCCGTCGCTTCGAGCGTATCCGGATTCCAGATCTCGAAGATCGCGTTCAAGCCGACGAACGCGACGCGATCCTTGATGCCGCAATGCGCGATGAGATCGTCCGGCAAACGCACGCGGCCTTCATCGTCGATTCCGAGATGACGGATCTGGCCGAACATGCCGTGCGCCTGCGCGGCGTAATTCTTGTTCAGCAGCGGATTGACCGGCTTCATCTGCGCCGACAAATCGGCGAGCAGCGTGTTGCCGAAACCCGTCAGCGCCGGATCGTGGCTGATGGATTTGATGCAGTAGAGGCCTTCGGTGCCCTGGCCGGCGAGCACCTTGCGGAATTCCGCGGGCACGCTGACGCGGCCCTTCGCGTCGAGCTTGTTGAGGATGGTTGAAAGAAACCAATCCACGGCTGTGACTGAGCCCCCTCGTCCCGGCGCTCCCCCGACCTCCGGGAGATTCCGCGTGGGCAAGAGGGACTTCGCCCTTCAGGCCCGTTTGGGACTAGATGGGATAACATGGGCTGAGATGGCCCGTCAACGGAAAACGCAGGTATTTGAAGGGCTTGAGTCTAGGTCTTGATTCGAGACATCTACCTGTTGATTCCGCATGAACGAATGTTGAACGGGTAAACCATGGCTTCACCCGGGTAAAGAAAGTGTTAAGACCCCGGCTTGGAACGCCAGCCCAATCACAACCATGAGTAGCAAAATCAGCCTCACTCCTATCGGCCACGTCCGCGGGGGACGGGTGGAGCCCATCGACGACCAGTGGGACGCGGTCAGCGCGCGCATCGAACTCGACCCCACGCAGTTCAAACCCGACGCGACGGCCAGCCTCGGCGACTTCTCCCACATCGAAGTGGTCTTCCATTTCGACCAGGTGCCCGATGAGGAGATCAACGCCGGTGCGCGCCACCCGCGCGGGCGCAATGACTGGCCGCTGGTCGGCATCTTCGCGCAACGCGGCAAGGGCCGGCCCAACCGCATCGGCGTCACCGTCTGCAAACTGGAACGCGCCGACGGGCTGACGCTGCATGTGCGCGGCCTCGATGCGATCGACGGCACGCCGGTTCTCGACATCAAGCCGGTGATGAAGGGCTTCCTTCCGCGCGGCGAGATCCGCGAACCGGTGTGGGCGGGCGAGCTCATGAAAGACTATTGGTGACATGACGCATCACCTCCCCCTTGTGGGGAGGTCGGAGAGCGAAGCGATCCGGGTGGGGGGGATTTGCGTTTGCCGCTTCCCCCCACCCGAAAAATTCTTCGCTACGCTTCGAATTTTATCGGCCTCCCCACGAGGGGGAGGCGATTGCGTTGCGATCAGCGCATCCACCATCGCCAGCGCGATTTTCACGCGTCGCTTAAAGTCGCGGATGCGGGCGCGCAGCGCCCTCGCATCTTTAGTGTGGCGGCCATGCTTGAGCGCATTCCGGTTGCCGTTCGGCGCGCCCGTGCGCCAGTTCGGGCGTTTTTGGCGGTTTTCCGGCATCGTTGAATTAACGTTTTTGAACCGTTTTAGAGAAGGGGGGCGGGGCCGGAGTAGACGCGCTCGCTGATGTGGCGCTGGCGAATCTCCGTCGACACGCCCGCGCCGCGCAGCTTGGCGACGGCGCGGCCGACCTTCGCGCCGACCTGCGCGATGTTCATCGCGGAATCGAGAAACTGGCGCCGCGTATCCGCATCGCCCGCGCGCATGGCGGACGGCAGCGTGACGGCGCGCATGAGCAGATGACATTCCGCGATCAACCCGTTGAGCAGATGTTCGGTGTCGCCATCGTTGCGGATGGCGCGCGCATGCGGACGCGCAAAAGCGGGGGCGATATCGTCCAGCACCGGCGCGGGATCGGAGAACCGCGACGAGCGGGCGGCGACGGCGCGTTGCTGCACCTGTTCTTCGCGCGCGAGCGCAAGCTCTTCGGCTTCGATAACGCCCTGCGCCTCGGGCGCGGGTTCGGACGGTGCGCTCTGGGCGTTTTCGGCGGCATCCTCGGCATCTTCCAGCGCCTCGATCGCGGCCGCCCGCGCCAGCCACCAAGTCTCCTGGGCCTCGCCGCTCAGCCCATCGGGGGAAGGCATGTCGAGAAGTTCGGAAATTCTCTTGTTTTCAAAGACTTTAGCCCAGTCCCGGGCCTCTGGGTGGTTCATATTGACTCCTTTCGCCAATAAGAACAAAGTAAGAACATTAGCTAGGAAGTCAAGCCTAAATGAAAACTCCCTCTCCCCCTTCAGGGGGAGAGGGCCGGGGTGAGGGGGACGCGCAGGATGGAACGCCGAAAGCGCCCACGCGCTCCTGTGATCAATCGCACGCGCGCAAAAGCGATGCGGCACGATCCGGTGGCGATGGAAAAATTCTTCTGGTCGCATTTGCGAAACCGCCAACTCGGCGGCTTCAAATTCCGGCGGCAACTTCCTATCGGTCCTTACATTGCGGATTTCGTGTGCGCCGAACGGATGCTGATTGTCGAACTTGATGGACCGTTTCATACGGAGCGCGTGGATTACGATGCCAAGCGCGACGCGTTTCTGGCGGAATTGGGATATCGCGTTTGGCGATTTTCAAATTCGGATGCGGCGGCCGATTGGGTGACCGTGCTGCAAGCGATACGGCATGAACTGACCGCCTCCTCACCCCAGCCCTCTCCTCCTGAAGGAGGAGAGGGAGAATAGGGAAGGTGGTTTAGTTCAGAAACTTTGGAGGCGGTCCAAGAGATTGCCGCGTTTTCTGGAGGGATCGAAGTCGGTCCAAACACTCGTGGGCTTCTTGCGCCGGCCTTAATTTAGTCGGGCCGAACGGACCATACTCGAAAGATGATCTGATAAGATCGAAAAAATTGTATATCGCGAGAAGCTCTTTTCTGGCTGAATCAATTCGATCATAGAGCCAACCAAGCGCATCGAGCGTTAGCAATACTTGGTCCATCACGCCTTTATAAGAACCTTTTTCTCCAATCGCGTTGGGAGCGTCATAAACTCTGCAATGCACCACCATATCCCGCAGCACCTTGGTCTCGCTTATCAACCCAATCGTAGTTTTTGCGTCGGTGGCGAATGATAGGTCAGGACGCTCAAATACAAGTACGAGCAACCGCTCTAAATCGTCTATCGCTAGCTTTGCTATATCGGTCTTCGCTTCGATAGAGCTAATTCTTTTGACTACATCAAACCAAAGCTGACCTGGTAATCCGAGAGCTGTATAAAGAAATGCCTCCAATAAAAATTCGAGTTCGTTAAAAGCTATTGCGATTGCACCAATGCTCGCCAATTGAGGTTGCGATAAGTCACGTTTAACGTCGTCTACTTTGCTGCCGCTTCGCGGAATTGGGGCTTTGCGCTTCATAGGTCGCTCATGATGAAAGAAGGAAAGGCCGGCTACGCGATACCTATTCCCCAAGCACCGTCTTGAAATTATGCGCGCTTATTCGGAGCGCAGCGCTCTCCGCGCTGCGCTCCGCACTCATCACATCCGATGCAGCGCGCAGAGCTTGTTGCCGTCCGGATCGCGCAGATAGGCGAGATAGAGTTTCGGCGAGCCGGGGTTTTCGCGCACGCCCGGCGGGTATTTGATCGAGGTGCCGCCGGCGGCGACGCCCGCCTTGTGCCAGGCGTCGGCTTGCGCCGGGTCCTTGCAGGCGAAGCCGATGGTGCCGCCATTGGCGTGCGTCGCGCCCTTGCCGTCGATGGGCTTGGACACGCCGAAGATGCCGGCCGGCGTCATATAGAAAAGACGGCCCTTCGGATCGATCACGCCGGGCGGCACGCCCAAGGTGCCGAGCGTGGCGTCGTAGAATTTCTTGGACCGTTCGATGTCGTTCGATCCCACGAAGATGTGCGAGAACATGCGTTGCCTCTCCCTTGATGGTGGTGGGCGGGAGTTTGCTATCCCCACCGCAGAGCGGCAAGACCGGAGATGCGGTCTGTTTGCGGCACTGTCAGCGCCGATCATCGATACGCCGTAAGCATCACCTGCCCCTTGTGGGGAGGTCGATAAAATTCTGAGGCTCGTGAGCGTCAGCGAACGACACGAAGAATTTTTCGGGTTGGGGGGATGCAGATGGCGTTTGCCCCCCACCCAAAAAAGCTTCGCTTTTTTCGTTCGTACGCTGTTGCTACTCACCCCCACAAGGGGGAGGTGATAAAGAGGCCGCGACTTTTGAGATTTGTTGCAAAAGAGAAGCGCCCATGCCCACCACGATCTATCACAATCCCAAATGCGGGACCTCGCGCAACACGCTGGGGCTGATCCGCAACACCGGCGAAGAGCCCACCATCGTCGAATATCTGAAGACGCCGCTGTCACGCGACGAACTGCGCGCGCTGGTGACGCGGCTGGGCATAGCGGTGCGCGACCTGATGCGGTCGAAGGAGAAGATCTATGCCGAGCTGGATCTGGGCAATGCCAAATGGAGCGACGAGGACCTGCTGGGCTTCATCGCGGAGCATCCGATCCTGAGGAACCGGCCGGTGGTGATCACATCGAAGGGCGCGAAGCTGTGCCGCCCCGAGTCTGAAGTCGTGCTCGATATTCTGGAGAAGCCCCAGCGCGGCGCCTTCGCCAAGGAAGACGGCACGCCGGTGGTGGACGAAAACGGGAAGCGGGTTCGGTAGGGACCAATTTCCGTCTTTCCATATTCGTCATGGCCGCCCACCGTGGCGGCCATCCATTTTCCAGAAACCTCACAAATATTTCTCCGCCGCTGGAAAATGGATGGCCGGGACAAGCCCGGCCATGACGGTTTATAAATTTGAACAACGAAATTGGGTCGCCCGCATGACGCGGGCGATGACGGCGGGAATACAATCAGAACTTATTATTCGTTCTTGTTGCTGGTCGCCTTGTTATCCGGCTTGTCGCCCTGGTTGTTGTCCTGCGCTTGTTTCGGACGGTTGTCGTGATCGGGCGCCATCTTCGGCGGTTGATCCTTCTGACTTTGGCCGTCCTGGTTCTGCTGCTTGACGTTCGGATTGTTGTTCTGTTGCGGCATGTCTTGCGCCTCCTGTGCGCTACAGAAGGAAAACGGCTGGGCGGCACCGGCGTTGCGGTGCGCTGGCGTACGTTGCCGCGATTTCAGGCGCGGTTGCGCGACAGGCGACGCACACGCAACCTCTTCAACGCGAAAGCCGCCCGCGATCCCCGCGAGCGGCTTTCGAGATTGGTTGGTTTTCTTCTTATTTCTTTTTCTTGGGCGCGGATTTCTTCTTGGCGGCGCGTTCGGCTTTCGCGGCGGCCGCGTCGGCGGCTTTCTTCGTCGCGGCGGCGGCCTGTTCGGATTTCGCGGCAAGCGCTTTCACATTTGGCTTTCCGTCGGGGATTCTTGGCATTGCGGTACTCCCTCCCTCGTGAAAACGCGCGGAAAACCGGCAACGAATCGGCCGGGCGCGGTTCCATCTGGTATCTTAGCGCAAGACCGGCACAGGAGCGAAAAATGGATTACCAGCACCTCATCATCCGCGAAGACGGGCCCACGCTGTGGGTGACCATGAACCGGCCGGAGCGGCTGAACGCGCTGAACCGGCGGCTGGTGGAGGAACTGCGCGATGTCTTTGTCGGACTCTATTGGCGGCAGGATGTGCGGGTGGTGGTGCTGGGCGGCGCGGGGCGCGGCTTCTGCGCGGGGCTCGATCTGAAAGAGCGCGACGACAGCAACACGGCGCGCGGCGTGTCGGGCGGATTGGTGAGCCAGCGCAAGATCAGCGAGATCGTGATGGCGATGCGCCGTTGCCCGAAACGGATCGTGGCTTTGGTGAAGGGGCCTGCGTGCGGCGGCGGTTTCGCGCTGGCATTGGCGAGCGTTGTGCGCATCGCCACGCCGACGGTGCGCATGAACGCGGCTTTCATCCGCATCGGCTTGTCGGCGTGCGATATCGGCGTGAGTTATTTCCTGCCGCGCATGATCGGCGCGAGCGCGGCGAGCGAATTCATGCTCACCGGCCGCTTCATCGATGCGGAGCGCGGCACGCAGCTCGGCCTGCTCAACAAGGTGGTGAGCGAGGACAAGCTGGAAGACGAAGCGCGCGGCTTCGTGAAGGACATGCTGCATGCGACGCCGCTCGGCCTGCGGCTCACCAAGGAGTGCCTCAACCACGCCATCGACGCCGGATCGCTGGAAGCGGCGATCGCGATGGAAGACCGCAACCAGATCCTCTGCGCGCAGGGCGAGGATTTCCGCGAAGGGATTTCGGCGTTCCTGGAGAAGCGGGAACCGCATTACGGCTAACGGGAACTTTGCAATCGCCGGTAGCGTTCCGGTGGCATGGACGCGCTCTTCGGCATCAAGGATCACATCTCGCTCGCGCAGGAATGCGCCCGCGCGGTGCTTATCTTTGCGTACGGACTGGTGATGTTGCGGCTGTCGGGCCGGCGCACCTTCGCGCGCTGGTCGGCATTGGACCTGATCATTTCTATTGTCGTGGGATCGGCGCTGGCCCGCGCGATGACCGGCAGCGCGCCATTGGCCGGAACGCTGGCGGCGGTGGCGGTGCTTATCATCCTGCACATCGCCTTCTCTTTCGCGGTTGCGCGCAGCGAATGGTTCTCGGACGTGATCGAAGGCAATG